>JANYFH010000125.1 GCA_025362705.1 Betaproteobacteria bacterium | reverse complement strand
CCCAATGCCCGTGTGTGGCTGGCCAACGGAAAAATCATGGCAATCGCCAAACCGGGTGAGTCGCTTCCCGATGCGGCAAAAGACGCATTGACCATTGAAACCAAGGGCGCAATTTATCCCGGCATGATCGACCTGCACAATCATCCCGATTACGGCATCTATCCGCTGATGCCGATCAAGAAGAAGTACGCTGATCGCTACGAGTGGCGCTGGTATGACGAAATTTACAACAAGCGCATCACCTACCCGCAGGAACTGATGACGCGCGCCTACTATTTCGATCTGGGTCTGGAAATCGGCCGCTATGGCGAATACAAAGCGCTCGCTGGCGGTACCACTTCCATTCAAGGTGGTGGCGCGCTCAATCGTGGGCTCTTGCCTGGCAAGTATGGAAATTTCAAGGAGTTGCCTGGCGGCAGCCCACCGTTGTTCGGCACTACCATTAGCATGGTGCACGCGCGAGAAGAGTGTCTGGTCCGCAATGTTGAATTTTCCCGCGTGGAGGAGCGGGTGGCGACCAGCCGTGTCGATATCGGTAACAGCGCCAAATCATGGGCAGAAATGCAGGCCGCAAAAGCGAAAGGGCTGCTGGTTGTTCATCTTGCTGAAGGTGCCTCATCACGCATGGCAGGCGAATTCAGCAGTATCAAGGACAGCGGTTTGCTCGGTCCCGAATTGATCGCCATTCACGGCGTTGGGTTGACAGAATCACAGCTGATCGAAATGGCCAAAATCGGTGCCAAGCTGGTCTGGTCGCCACTTTCGAATTTCATGCTCTATGGAAAAACCGCCAATGTCGCCGCCGCCAAACGCGCTGGGTTGTCGATTAGTCTTGGCCCTGATTGGGCACCATCCGGGAGCAAGTCCATCCTGGGTGAGTTGAAGGTTGCCGATCTGGTGAACAAACACGATCTCAAATCGCTATTCAGCGATCGTGAATTAGTCGAGATGGTGACGAGAAATCCAGCGGCTGCGATGGACTGGAACAAACGATTGGGACAGATCAGCGAAGGTTTTCTGGCGGATGTGATCATCGTCGATGACAGAAATACCGACCCGTATCGCAATCTGATTGTCGCGATTGAAGAAAACATTCAGATGGTGATCGTGCGCGGCGAACCGTTGTACGGAGACGCAGAATTGATGCAGACAGCGCGGGGCAGCTTGAATGACGTGGAAACGACATCGACATTCAAGAGTCGCAGCAAGAGCACACGCAGCAAGGCAATCGCACCAAATTGTGCGAGCACAGGTTTACCAGTAATGAGCGTCGCCCAGACGCGTGCGCGTCTGCAGGAAGCGCTCGGATTGGCGCCTGTCTACGTTGCAGCTAGAGTCTCTTTCGATCAGATGAACAAGGATTTACAGCGCTGCGAACTCGCCAAACCGAGCAACCCGGTGACAGCGGCCGATGCAAAGCGCATGCTGAAGTGCCGCTTCGGATTGCCGTTTGAAAAAACCACCGTGAGTGCGCTTACGACGAACGAAGACCCAGCGTTTTTTTCAAGGCTGATGAAGAATCAGAATTTGCCGAAGTACTTGCGGGAATTGCCTGCGTACTACAAGCAATAGCGGCCACTACGGTGCCAGCCGCTCAAGCTTCCATTTTCCTTCAAACAGACGGTAGCAAATACGGTCATGCAAGCGGCTGCGCCGTCCCTGCCAGAATTCAAAAAAATTTGGCACCACACGATAACCGCCCCAATGCGCAGGCCGTGGCGGATTTTCGCCATGCTCGGCTTCGAATGCTGCAAAGCGCGCTTCCAGCGCGGTGCGCGATGCCAGCACCTGACTCTGTGGCGAGGCCCAGGCACCGATGCGACTTAGCAGCGGGCGGCTTTGGTAATACGCGTCTGAATCCGCTGCGCTGACGGTCTCGACGCGACCTTCAATGCGAATCTGGCGTTCGAGTTCCGGCCAGAAAAATAACAGTGCTGCGCGATTGTTTGCGGCGAGGTCCTGGCCCTTGTGGCTTTGATAATTGGTAAAAAACACCATGCCGCGCTCGTCGTAGCCTTTGATCAATACCACGCGCGCCGACGGACGCCCGGTCGTGTCGCAGGTTGCAAGTGTCATTGCGTTCACTTCCGGCAGTTCAGCTTTTGTTGCGTCACCAAACCATTTATCAAATTGTGTGAATGGGGAAGCGGCGACATCGTTCTCGTCGAGCGACGCGAGTTTGTAATCGGTACGGAGGTCGGCAAGTTTCATAATCCACGTGGTAGAGATTTTTCGGCCATGCGGCCAATGCTGCGCTCAAATGCCGACTGCGCCAGATCCTGAAGCGATATCCATTTTGCATCCAGCGATTCTGCGGAAATCGTTACCTGATCTTCTGCCGCAATGATGAGGTAACGAACGTCGTAGTGCAAGTGTGCTGGCTCGGCTTCATTTTTGCCGGCCTGCGCAGGACGGGCAGGGATGGTGTGGATGTCCACGTCGAACAGCGCATCATCGGCAAATCGCAAATCCTGAATTCCTGTTTCTTCCCGCGCTTCGCGCATCGCTCCCGCACACGGTGAGGCATCGGTATCGTCGAGATGACCGCCGGGTTGTACCCAGCGATTCAGTTTGCAATGATGCAGCAAGAGCGCATGTGTGCGTTCAACATTCAATACCCATGCAGACCCGGTGACATGGCCTACTGAATTTGCGCGCTTCCACCAATCGCGCAAATGTGCTGAAACGAACGCAATCATTTTGCCGCGATGATTTTCTTCTTCCTGATCTGCGGGCGAATGCGCATTGAGCGCGCTGAGTAGTG
>JANYFH010000104.1 GCA_025362705.1 Betaproteobacteria bacterium | reverse complement strand
GAAATGCAGTGTGGTGGCGCGAACGGCGCGATGAATTCCGCGTTTACGCTAAAAAATGAGTCTGGCAAACCCCAGCACTGGTGCGGCTTTTCAGGCATTTTTCGGTAATCATATAGATAGCTGGACAAGCTACTCCTTAATTTAGGCATACTGGAGGCCAAGAACTACTGCCTGGGAGAGGCATTTGGCCGAATTCAAGCCGCTAAAGCCACGGCTCATCAAGCATTGGGCAAAATCGTTTGCGGATTTGCCAAGCGAAATACAAAATGAGGTTCTTCATGCCTTTATTCCCTTTACTTGGGATGCGTTGTCGCCGCACCAACGTCAGCAAATCGCGGGAGATGAAGACTTTAAGAGGGACCCGGCAAACGAGCCTCAATTGGAGTGGGAATTTGATTTGCATAACCAACAGTTTGATCTGAATACCCGTCGAGCCCTGACCTGCCCCCTGTAGCCGTACCAAGGTTTATTAGGAAAGTCCGGTGTTGCAAGGTTAGCTGATTCCTTCGGTTTTGGTGAAAGGGTCTTGCCGTGTTGCTCGGTGCAGCGCGGCATATTTCGCAGGCGGCATGCGGCCACAACTGCTGTGCGGTCTCACTTCGTTGTAGTCGATCCGCCAAGCTGCGATCGTAGTTCGTGCCTGCGTCAGGTTATCGAACCAATGCTCGTTCAAGCACTCGTCGCGGAATTTGCCGTTGAAGCTCTCGATGTAGCCGTTCTGGGTGGGTTTGCCTGGTTCAATGAGCAGATGCGCGATGCCATTGGCCTGACACCAGCCCATAAACACGCGGCTGGTGAATTCAGGACCATTGTCGGTTCTGACCGCGCTTGGATAACCTTTGAACCTCGCAGCCTGATCGAGGATGCGCACCACGTAGGCACCACCCATCCCAAAGTCCACCGCAATATCGACGGCTTCATGGCTAAAGTCATCCGCCACCGTCAGGCATTTCAGCCGACGCCCGTTGACCAGACTGTCGGAAACAAAGTCCATGCTCCACACGTCGTTGACCGCCAGAGCCATCTTAAGTGGTTGCCGCTCGCCGACAGGCCGCTTGGCCTTCTTGCGTTTGCGCACCGTCAGCCCGGCCTCGGTGTAGAGGCGGTAGATCTTCTTGTGGTTTACGCCGGGGAACGCAGGCTTGACCATGTCGTGGACACGCCGATAGCCAAAGCGGCGGCGCGTATGGGCAACATCAATGATCTTGGCCTTGAGCTGCCGTGTCTGTTCATCCACCAGCGGTGGATGACGGTAGGCATCGCGGGAGAGCCCCACCAGTGCGCATGCACGACGTTCAGAAAGACCAATCTCGCCGATCATTTCCGTAATCGCTTCACGTTTGGCTGGTGGGGCTAGCGCTTTGGTCCGAAGACCGTCTTCAGCGCGTGGATGTCTAGGTGGGCTTCAGCCAGCAACTTCTTGAGCTTGGCGTTCTCGCCTTCGAGCTCCTTGAGTCGCCTGGCGTCTGTCACGTCCATGCCGCCAAACTTCGCGCGCCAGTTATAGAAGGTGGCTTCCGAGATGCCGACCTTGCGGCACATATCCTTCAATGGAATGCCTGCCTCGACCTGTTTGAGGTAGCCGATGATTTGTTCTTCGCTGTGTTTGCTTTTCTTCATGTCCGTCATTCTCCAAGAAATGGCGGACTTCTCTAATTTCAGTTGGTACGACAGGCGGGGGCAGGTCAGGAAATCAACAGTTAAGCTTGTTGTTGAGAACTTTCAAAATTTTCTACTCAAGTCTCGGACGCGCCTATGAGTTGCTGCCATTTGACGCGGCTGAGCATTTGTAGCGTGCAATTGAGAAGTCACTGGCTTGGCCTTGCACCGTCAAGCCCTTTCCGCTTATAATTCAAGGATTTCCTGCTTCGGCAGGGATCAGTTACCGGTTCTCAACCGGCCCGTTATCCGTTGTCAACGGATTGTTCAACCGGCTCAAGGCCAAACAGGAGAAACAAATGGTAGTAATTCGCTTGTCGCGCGGTGGCGCGAGAAATCGTCCTTTCTATAATATCGTCGTTGCTGACTCACGCAATCCGCGTGATGGTCGTTTCGTCGAACGCGTGGGTTTTTACAACCCGCTGGCCAAAGAAGGCGAAGAAGCTGTCCGTATCGCCATGGATCGCCTCACATATTGGCAGGGTAAAGGCGCGCAGGCTTCTGATACCGTGATGCGGCTCGTCAAGAAGCACGGCAAAAAAGTCGCTGCCGCAGTTTAAAACTGCACGGCAGTCAGCAGCGAACAGGCCGCGCGACGTAAGCAACATGGATGATGTCGTTGTCATGGCGCGAGTTGCCGGTGCTTTCGGCATCAAGGGCTGGCTCAAGCTCCATACTTTCACCGAATCGCCCGACAGTCTCGATGCATACGCGTCGTGGTTATTGAAAAGCGACAAAGGTTGGGAAGAGTTTGAGCTTGAAGATTTCGCGGTGAATGTCAAAGGTGTCGTAGCCAAATTAAAAGGTTGCGATGACCGGACGGCCGCAGAAAATCTGGCAAAACGCGATATCGGTATCCCGCGTGATGCGCTCGAAGATGCAGGTGAAGGCGAAGTATTCTGGTTTGATTTGATCGGCTGCGATGTGGTCAATACCGCGGGCGAGAAGTTTGGCAAGATTGAAACGCTGCTGGAAACTGGTGCGAACGATGTGCTGGTCGTGAAGCTGGGGACAGAGGAAATACTGATCCCTTATCTGGATGATGTGGTGTTGAAGGTGGATCGTGAAGCGAAGCTGGTCACGGTCAACTGGACGCAGGATTTTCAGTGACAAAGCATTACGGCGTCATCACCTTGTTTGCCGAGATGTTTGACGCGATTGCAGATTTTGGCGTGACGCGTCGCGGGCTGGATGAAAAAGCGTGGCAACTGCAGTGCTGGAACCCACGGGATTTTGCAGTAAACGCGTACAAGTCCATCGATGATCGCCCCTATGGTGGCGGGCCAGGAATGGTAATGATGGCCGAGCCGTTGACCGCGGCGTTGGATGCGGCAGTAAAGCAGCAGGTTGCAAATGGTGTGGTGAAACCGAAAGTGGTTTATGTCACGCCGCAAGCCAAACCGATTACAGATGCTGGTATTCGCGAATTGGCAACTGAAGACGGCCTGATTTTTTTGTGTGGCCGGTACGAAGGGATCGACGAGCGCGTGATTGAATCGCGCGTTGACCTGGAAGTGTCGATTGGAGACTACGTGCTGTCTGGCGGCGAATTGGCCGCGATGGTGCTGATCGATGCGATGGTGAGGTTGCTGCCCGGCGTGTTGGGCGATGGGCAATCTGCAGTAGAGGATTCGTTTTCACCAGGCCGTGACGGTTTGCTCGATCATCCGCACTACACGCGGCCGGAGAGCTGGAATGGCGAAGCAGTGCCGCCGGTATTGATGAGCGGTGACCACGCGAAGATCGATGCGTGGCGGCGCAGACAGGCGTTGGCGCGTACGTTCGAACGACGCGCTGATTTGCTGGAAGGCAAATCGTGGAACAAACAGGATTTGAAACTGCTTGAAGAAATCAGGCGGGAACAGAAGAAGTAGCAGCAGAAAAGTAGTAACTATAAAACGCGCACACCAACCTCAATATCGGTTGCTCTATGCGACAGGTGTGAAGAAAATTCTTCAGCCGCCAACATGAAAGGACACAAAATGAATCTGATTGAAACGCTGGAAAAAGAAGAAATGGCCCGTCTGGCCAAGGTGATTCCTGATTTCGCCCCGGGCGATACGGTAATCGTCAACGTGAACGTGATCGAAGGCGAGCGCAAACGCGTGCAGGCTTTCGAAGGTGTCGTCATTGCCAGGCGCAATCGCGGCCTCAATTCATCTTTTATCGTTCGCAAAATTTCATCCGGTGAAGGTGTGGAACGTACGTTCCAGACCCACGCACCAACAATCGCCTCCATCGAAGTAAAGCGCCGCGGTGATGTGCGTCGTGCCAAGCTCTACTACCTGCGCGATCGTTCAGGCAAATCGGCGCGTATCAAAGAGAAACTCGATTACGTTTCCACGCAGACCAAGGGCGAGTAATTTTTCGCTGGCTGCAAATAAAAACGGCACGCTTAGGCGTGCCGTTTTTGTTTTGGCAGGCTGTTCACAAATCTCGTGTGGCAAACGTATCGCATCCCTTCAAACTGCCGTTATCAAAACCAGTCTTGAACCAGCGAATCCGTTGCGCGGACGTGCCGTGCGTAAACGAATCCGGCACGACCACACCGCGCGACTGTTTTTGCAGCATGTCGTCACCGATGGCATTGGCCGCCCGCAGAGCCTCGTCAACATCGCCTGCCTCAATGAATGCCTTGGCCTTGTTCGCATGATTTGCCCATACGCCGGCGAAACAGTCTGCCTGTAACTCGACGCGTACTGAAATCTTGTTGTATTCCGTTTTAGATAACCGATCACGCATGGCATCGGTTTTGTCGGTGATGCCCGTTAGCTTTTGCACATGATGGCCAATCTCGTGCGCGATCACATAGGCGCGCGCGAAATCGCCACCGGCGCGAAAGCGCGTTTCCATCTCGCGGAAAAACGCCATATCCAGATAGACCTTTTGGTCACCCGGGCAATAGAACGGTCCTGACGCAGCGTCGCCGGCACCGCAGGCGGTACTGGTTTGCCCGCTATATAAATGCAGTTTGGGTTTTTGATATTGACTACCCATTTCCGTGAAAATCTGGCTCCAGGTAACTTCGGTTTTATGGAGTATTTTGCCCATCTCCGACTTTAGTGCCGCATCCGGATCTTTCGCCGGGTCGACCGGCTGCGAGGGCGCTGAGGTACCTGGCCCCTGAACCACCTGCGCCACGTTCAGCAGCGTGGATGGATCGATGCCGAGAAAATAGCTCGCCACCAGCGCAACAACAACCGTGCCGATGCCAACACCGCCCACGCGACCCATTCCGCCACCCGAGCGGCGACCGTCTTCAACGTTGTCACTTTCCTGTTCATCTTCAAGGCGCATGATGTTTCCTCTATAAAAATCTGCTTACATTTAACCACAGAGGAATGGCCAGCATACCGAACAGTGTGCTGATCGTAATCCCCTGCGCAACGAGGGGACCATCGCCGCCCATGCGCACCGCCAGCACGTACGCCGATGTTGCAGTCGGAAGTGCGGCGAGCAGCACTACCATGTCAAAGTACACGCCACTCACGCCGAAAGCATGCGCGGTAAAAATGCTGATGATCGGCATCGCGATCAACTTCACGGCCGTGAAATAACCGATGAGCCCGGCGTTTTTGCCAACATTTTTCAGCTCCAGCGCCGCGCCCACGCACAGCAACCCACACGCCAGTGAGGCCGCACCCATGCGCGAGATCAGCATCTGCAGAAGTTCCGGCAGCGGCAGGCCGGCAAGCGAATACAGCACGCCGCTAACAGTCGCCAGGATCAGCGGATTCTGTATCAACTCTTTCCACAAATTCGCGTCGCTGTGTTTTGCCAGCGCCCATACCGAGGCGATATTGCACAGCGGCACGACGAGCCCGATGATGATGCCAAACGCGGCGATGCCCGCTTCGCCGTGCAGACGTCCCGCGATGGCGAGGCCTAAGTAAGTATTGAATCGGAACGCGGTTTGAAAACCGGAAGCGAACGATTTATCGGTCGGCCTTAACAGCGGTTTGGCGAACCAGGCGAGTACAACACCGGCGATGACCAGCACGAGAGCGGTCTTTAGCGCGGGCGCTGCGGTTACAAAATCGATTTGTGTTTTCGCGATGGAGTTGAACAGCAGCGCTGGAAACAGCACGTAGTAAATCAATTTTTCCAGACCGCTCCAGAAGCCACGGCCCCAATCGGTAAAACGATTTAGAAAAAAACCGAAAAGAATGAGCGCGAAATCGGGAATCAGAAGCAGGGCAATGGACATGCCTGCATTTTAAGGGCTTTCAATGGATAATCAGAGGCAACCTTTCGCAACCCCGGAACCCCAAATGAACTTTGCAACCGTTGCCAAACACGCATTTCTGGTACTCACTGCAAGTTGCTTTATGGCACTTGCGACCGCCGACACCGGCGTAAGCGAGACCATCTACAACCAAGGCTTCGCAATGCCGCGCTTGAACGCGCTCACCGCAGCAATCGACGAGGATGTTCGCGGTGCACGCCTGCCAGGTGCTGTTATTCTGGTCGCTCGCAACGGCAATCTCGTCTACGCCGAAACTGCGGGCTTACAGGACCCAGCAACCAGGGCAACAATGAAGCGGGATACGATTTTCAGACTCTATTCGATGACCAAACCTCTCGTCTCAGTGGCCGCGATGATGATGGTCGAAGAGGGAAAAATATTTCTTGCCGATCCTGTTTCCAAACACTTACCGGAACTGGCAAACCTCAAGGTCGGCATCGAACGGACGGACTCGCGCGGTATGCAAACGCTGGAAGTCGTTCCGACCAAGCGCGAGATCACAATCCAGGATCTGCTTCGCCACACGGCGGGATTTACCTACGGATTCGAGGGCAAGTCACTGGTCAAGGATGAATACAAAAAAAACGGAATCGATGGTGCGGATCAGCCCAGTGCGGAGTGGGTAGGAAAATTAGCGAAGCTGCCGTTGCAATCGCAGCCCGGCAGCAAATGGGAGTACAGCATCGCGACCGATGTGCTTGGCGTGTTGCTGGAACGTGTGTCGGGACAATCGCTTGATGTACTCCTCACTGAACGAATTTTTCGCCCGCTCGGCATGAAAGACACCGCATTCTTCGTTGAAACGGCCAAACAAAATCGCATTGCCGAGCCATTTGAAATCGACCCGATATGGAAAACAAAAGTGATCTTGAGCGATGTCCGCAAACCACCTGCGCGCTACTCCGGCGGTGGCGGTGCAGTGTCCACGGCCGATGATTACC
This sequence comes from Betaproteobacteria bacterium, assembly GCA_025362705.1. Lineage (GTDB taxonomy): Bacteria > Pseudomonadota > Gammaproteobacteria > Burkholderiales > Usitatibacteraceae > UKL13-2. Next base: position 5,975 of record JANYFH010000104.1, on the reverse strand, counting down.
TGCGATTTGCACAATTCTGCTTAACGGGGGCGCACTCGATGGCGTGCGCATCCTTTCACCGAAAACTGTCGACTACATGTTGGCCGATCACCTCTCGGGCGTGCGCGCAACAATGCCGCCAAGCACTGCAGCACCGGGGCCGCGGCCGGGTTATGGATTCGGGCTGGGCTTCGCCATTCGACATGAAATTGGCGAAGCGAATACGCTCGGCTCAATCGGCATCGCTGACTGGAACGGGCTCGGTGGCACAAATTTCTGGATCGACCCCAGGGAAAAACTGGCCGTGATCTGGATGGCGCAGGCACCGGGATTGCGGCCTTATTATCGGCAGCTTATTCCCAACATGGTTTACGGTGCAATGATGAAGTGAGACTTGGCAGGACGCTACGCTGCAACAGCCAGACGTTCAAGGTCAGCGAGCAATGCAGACGGAATTTCAATGCCCTCGCGTGCGATGTTCTCAGCGATCCCCGCGCGGCGATAACCCGGCAAACGCACACCGTCCTCCGCGAGCATCGCCGCAACAAGCGACTCAATGCGCGCGAAGAACACTTCGCGCCCAGCCAGTGCGTCCGGATCGATGACCAGAAACGCTTGGCCGATACGCGGGCAATTGCCCGCATCAACAAAAAACGAATCCGCTTCAAAGCCGAATGCAGCACCGGTCAACGCGCAGCACAGCAGTTCCACGATCAGCGCGAGCATCGCGCCTTTAACACCGCCGGCCGGCATCATCGTGCCTTCCATACCGGCCTTGGGGTCGGTGGTGGGCTTGCCATCCCTGTCGAGTGCCCAGCCGAGCGGAATCGATTCGCCTTTTTTTGCCGCGATCATGAGCTTGCCACGTGCTACTTCCGATAATGACAAATCGATCATGAGCGGTAGTTCGTACTGACGCGGAAAGGCCGCAGCAATCGGGTTAGTGCCGAAGATGCCGCGCTTGCCTCCCCATGCGGGCATGGCGCTGGGCGAGTTGCCGAATGCAAGGCCGACCATACCCGCTGCGGCGACAGCCTCAATGTGGTACGCCGCCGCGCCGAAGTGATGACTATTGGTCACGCCGACAAAACAGGCACCGGCTGATTTTGCGCGCTGGATCGCTTCAGCGACGGCGAGTTCGCACGCCGGAAATGCCAAGCCATTTTCTGCATCCACCAGGCACGCAGCCGCCTTGCCATTTGTTAATTTCGCAACCGCCGTACCATTGGCCCGACCATTGCGCAGATGTGTGGTGTATTGCAGTACGCGCGAGAGGCCATGCGATGGTAGCCCGCGCGCTTCTGCATACATGAGCGCCCGCACGGTCGCGTCGGCCATCGGGCGCGAGGCACCCGCTTGCATTAGCGCACGTGTCGCCAGCACGGCGAGTTCTTCGAGAGATTGTTTCGGCATATGAGGTTTTATCGACAGTGGGCTGGAAACTGCATTCAGACACTAAGTACCCGGTGTAGAAAGATACGCAGCGACGCGATCTGCAATCATGCTGCTCACGCGAATATTGGCCTCGGCGCTTACGCCAGCAATGTGCGGCGTCAGCAACAAGTTTGGGCAATCGGCAAGCATTGATCCGGTCTTCAAGGGTTCGTCGTGAAATACATCGAGCGCCGCACCACCGAGTTGTCCGGATCGCAGCGCCACTGCGAGCGCAACCTCGTCAACGATGCCGCCACGCGCGGAGTTGATCAGTACAGCATCTGTTTTCATCGTTGCGAGCCGCGCCGCATCGATCATGTTGCGCGTCTCGGCAACCAGCGGAACGTGCAGCGTGATCACATCGCTCTGCGCGAGCAGTTCATCCAGGCTGAGGCAGGCCACGCCAGCTTCTCTCCATACTGGCGCGCTTGCAGCGATCATCGGATCGCTGGCGACGACGCGCATTCCCAAGCCCTGTGCAAGCCGCGCGACAATGCGGCCGATATCGCCAAAGCCAACGATACCCAGAACCTTGTCGGCTATCTCGCGACCGTTGGAAAGCGGGCCACGCGGCCATTGCCCTGCGGTGACGGCGGCGGTCGAAAAATAGGCACCGCGCAGCAACATCATTGCCGTTGCGATCACGTATTCGGCGACAGCAAGTGCATTCGCGCCGCTTGCAGGGATCACTTCCACCTTGCGCGCTTTGCAGCCAGGCATATCGATATTGTCGAGCCCGACACCGAGGCGTCCGACCACCTTGAGCTTTGGCGCGGCAGCAAGGATTTCTGCGTTTACTTGCGTGCGATTGCGCACGATCAACGCGTCAACATCCTTGAGGCGGGTGAGCAACTCAGCGCGACGATCAACGAGCGTGGCGTCGTGATGCGTTTCAAACTGTTTTGCCAGCGAAGCGACTGCGGCCTCGTCCATGAATTCCGTAATCAATATTTTCATTTTTGAGGGTGAAACAGGAGTCCAGGGGTTTGGCTAGATCGCCATTCGGCGAGGGTTTCCAGACACTTTTACTCTGGAAGGCTCGTCAAATGGCGATCTACGTAAAATTTAGCTGTAGCCTACGTGCCTTTATGCGCTCTCGTATAGCCGTGTCAGCACAAATTCACGATGCCCCAGCGCTTCTGCTGCCGTCAGCCGCCCATTGGCAGTGCGCAGCATCATATCGAGTAATTTGTCACCCGCTTGATCGAGCACCATTTCACGTTGCAACAGCGCGCAGGAATCGACATCGATGTGTTCGGCCATCGTGCGCACAGTGCGCGGGTTTGCACAGATTTTGATGACCGGCAAAATCGCGTTGCCGATGACGTTGCCCTGGCCCGTGGGAAAGAGATGCACGGCAAATCCTGAGGCTGCGCAAAGCGTGACCATTTCCGCAGCTGCCGAGGACGAATCCATGAACCACAATCCTGGGCCGGTTGGAATTTCTGCCTTGTCGAGCACGCCATCGACCAGACATTTCTTGCCGATCTTCTGGATATTGCCCATCGCCTTTTCTTCGATGGTGGTGAGCCCGCCGAGAATGTTGCCCTTGGTCGGCTGCGAATCGGAAAGATCGCTCGTCTTGTGGCGATTGACCACATCCTGATAGCGGTTAAACATCACCATGAAATCATCTGCGACCTTCGGCGTGCGGCAGCGCTTGACGACTACCTGCTCACCGCCGGTGATTTCAGTTGTCTCACCGAACACCAGCGTGCTGCCGACTTCGTAGAGTTTGTCGAATGCGTTGCCGACGGTAGGATTGGCGCCGCAACCGGAGGTAGTATCGGATTCGCCGCACTTGGTGGATACCCACAATTCGTGAATCGGACATTCTTCACGATGTTTCTCGGATGCATTTTGCAGTAGCTCGCGCGCCGCTTTCGAGGCACGCATGATGGTGTCGTGGTCACCGTGCTGCTCGATACCGAATCCGACGACGGGCTTGCCCGATTTGGCGATCCCGTCGACAACTTTTTTCGTCCAGCCATCCTCGATGCCAATTACCACGACCGCAGCGACGTTGGGATTACAGCCGGCACCGATGAGCGTGCGGAAATGCAAATCCAGATCGGCACCAAATTGCAGGCGACCATACGGATGCGGGATCGCCATTGTGCCCTTGATGCTGTACGCAACAGCTTCGGCAGCGGCGTTGGAGAGATCATCGACCGGCAGAATGATTACGTGATTACGCACGCCGACACGACCGTTCTCGCGACGGTAGCCCCAGAAAGTGGTGTTCTTGGAAATCATGATGGTGTCCTGAGTAAATTCATCGGGTAAATGCAGCATGCACTTGCGCGTTTGAAATGTCTGCGCCGCGCGTGGTCAGCAGCAACGCTACCAGCGTTTGGTTTTGATGTTGTGTACGTGAGCGTGTTCGCCGGCCTTGATGGGTGCGACTACCCGTCCAATGTCAGTGCCGTACTTCAATACGGTGTCCCCCACCGCCATGTCCTTAAGGGCGATCTTGTGGCCGATCGGGATTTCCTGTAGCGCCCGGATTGGAAACTGTTTGTCGTCGTCCATGATCCAGGCAGTTAAATCCGCGCCGGGCTTGATACCCTCCACCACGGCGACAGCCACCGTGTCAGTCGCTTCGTGCAGCACAAAATGAATCATTGCCAAGCCTCTCTATGTCGTTATCTTCGGCATCGCTGATACGGCGGAGTCGAACTTTCCCCTGCGTTGTGCAAATGCCAAGGTTCAATATTATTCACTGCGGCGCACAAAGTCAAATAGATCATCTATATGAGTTGTAGCAGGTGCCAGTGTTCGCTATGATGAAAAGATGATCAAATCCCTGGGACAAGACCGCATGCGCAAATGGGAAGACCCCTCACGACACCAGAAACTGATCGCCGGTGCCGCACTCAACACGCCACTGTATAAGGAAGTCAAACGCCTGTTAACCGAAACCATTAGCGGAGGCGAGTGGAAGCCGGGGAGCGCGATCCCGGCCGAATGGAAACTCGCCGAACGTTTTGATGTTGCTGTTGGCACGGTACGCAAAGCGGTCGACGAACTGGTTGGCGAAAACATCCTGATTCGCCAACAAGGGCGCGGTACGTTCGTGGCGGCGCACAACCGTGCCCGGCTGATGTTTCATTTTTTCCATATCGTGCGAAACGATGGCAGCAAGCTGACGCCGGAAGTGGTGATGCTGTCTTTCGGCAATGGGGTCGCGGATGCCGAGGAAGCGGCACATCTGGGCATCAAGGCAGGCGCGAAAGTGTTCCACATCCGCAATGTTTTGCGTCTGGCCGATGAGCCCATCATCTTTGACACCATCGTGATTCCCCAGGCGCTGTTCCCGAAGCTCACCGCCTCTAAAGTCGTCAACCGCCCGAACACCATTTACCATCTCTACCAAACCGCGTTCGGTATCACGGTAGTGCGTTCGGCAGAACGTTTGCGCGCCCGTCTTGCTGACGCCGAGAGTGCCGACATACTCGGTATCAAAGTGAAATCGCCCTTACTGGAAATCCGGCGTGTGGCGCTGACATTCAACGATGCGCCTGTGGAGTTTCGTCGCTCACTCATCAATACTGAACACTACGAATATTTCAGCGATCTGGCCAAGACTGGCGGCGGGTAGATGGATTGATCTTGCCTTTTTCCTGACCTGCGTTGACTTGGGTATAAAGATCGAAGGACGGGTGGGGTTAGGGTAAATTGCCGAGGTCGCAGATCGGCCACAAGCCGACTTTCAGCGGCGGCCTCTTGTTTTCCGCATTGCGGTTACTCGCTACGTGTTACAAAAATTCCTAATCTCCAACATATCTGCATTACTTTTTTTCGGCTTAATAAATGCGAAAGTGAATCAGGAGTTCTAGCGCGATTGCCACTAATAAACATTTATGTTTATAATTGAACAATGAAATACAGCGAATTCCTAAGTGGTTAACGCAACAGGGTGCTGTGTTCAAGTCGGCCAAGGGAAGCCATTTCAAGGTCTACCTGAACGGTCGGCAAACGATCTTTCCAGATCACGGTGCCAAGGAAATTGGCCAAGGGCTGGTGCTAAAGATCAAGAAAGACCTTGGCCTAAGATGAAGGAAAAATTATGCTCGCTTATCCGATCAGAATGAAGAAAGACACAAATGGTTCGCTGCTGTTGACCTTCGTCGATATTCCGGAAGCAACATCTAGTGCGCACGGTGAAGCGAAGGCTTTTACCCTCGCACTAGAGGCGCTCGAGAGTGCACTCGAATTTTATGTCGAGGATGGCCGCCGCGTTCCGATGCCGAGTCCAGCCAAACGCGGACAGCAAACAGTCACCCTGCCAGCGAGCATGTCAGCCAAGGTGCTGCTGTTAAACGAAATGCTTGCGCAAAATGTGCGTCCTGCCGATTTAGCACGATTGCTCGGAACTTCACCGCAAGCAGTAAATCGCCTGACAAATCTCCGTCACCCCACGAAGATCGATGGCTTAGTGGAAGCTTTCCAGGCGTTAGGAAAGAAACTTGAATTACGTGTTGCGGGTTAATCCAGTCTAGGATTACAAACGGCCAGTAGCCGACAGTCAGGGACGCGATCCAATTTTCCGTATAACGGAC
>JANYFH010000101.1 GCA_025362705.1 Betaproteobacteria bacterium | reverse complement strand
ACCACCTTCACCATGCCGCCGCCGGACTGACCTTCAACTTCAATGGTCGCAAGTTGTTCCTGCGCCTTCTTCATGTTGTCCTGCATCATCTGCGCCTGTTTCATCAGGCCGCCCAATCCGCCCTTCATCATATTTTTCTCCGCTTCATGTGTTGGCAGGACGAATCGACGACGGCACAACCTCCGCGCCAAAATCATGTTTCAAATTGTTGATAAATGGATCCGCCAATATCGCCGCCTCGGCCGCCACCTGGCGATCGGAACGTTCGCGATCCTCGGTCGCGGCAAGACTCTTGCCAGCGACATCACCAATACGAATATTCAAACGCAAGTTCGCACCAAAATGCGGCAACAATTCAGATTTCAATTTTTCCTGAAACGCTTTTTCCGACAAGTGTTTCTGCGCAGTTGGCAAAGTCAATTCCAGAACGCCGCCCGCAAACGACTGGAATGCGCACTGCTTGGCAAGCATGCCTGCCATTCCATTGAAGTTCAGCCTTGCGATGAAGCCAGGCCAATCACCATCGAATGCGGCGCTGGCTTGTGTTGCAGGGGTAACGTCATACGAAGTCCTCGCCAATACTGGCTCTTGGGCACTTTTTGCCCCGCCATTCCCGCCAATGCTGGTGTTTTGCTTTGCCGGGGCATAATCTTTCGTCGTAGGCGCGGCAGTTTTCTGGACAGCGGTCGTACTGATTCCGGATAACGCAGTATCACTTTGACGTTTGCCACTAGTCAACGAGAGCATGCGCAGCATTGTCATGGTAAAGCCGGAATGTTCGTCAGGCGCCAACGACAAATCGCGGCGTCCGAGTAACGCGATCTGGTAGTAAAGCTGCAAATCGTCTGCTGCGAGACGAGCGGCAGCGTCGATGATTCGCTGCGCTTCCGGGCCCTCAACTGCAGACGCGCCCGCGCTTTGCACCAACGCTATGCGGGCAAGCACACTCGCGAAATCCTTCAGCGTAATATCAAACGAAATGCTGCGCGATGCGATTTGATCGATCTCGGCGACCAGTGCTTTGGCGTCGCCATTCGCAAGGCAATCCAGCAAAGCAAACAAGTAGGTTTGGTCAAGCGCACCCAACATGGTTGCCACCTGCTCTGTCTTTATCTCGCCAGCACCGTATGCGATCGCCTGGTCGAGCAAGCTTAGTGAATCGCGCACACTACCCTCTGCGGCGCGGCCCAGCAGTTGCAATGCGGGCAATTCGCACGGAATCTTTTCCGCGGCCAATACTTTTGCAAGGTGCTCGACCAGCAGTGTCGCCGGCAGATTTTTCAGGTTGAACTGAAGGCAACGCGACAACACCGTAATCGGCAGTTTTTGCGGATCTGTCGTTGCGAGAATAAATTCGATGTGTCCCGGCGGCTCTTCCAGCGTTTTCAGCATCGCGTTGAACGCGGACTTCGAGAGCATATGAACTTCGTCGATGATGTAGACCTTGTAGCGTCCCGATACCGGCGCGTACTGCGCAGTCTCGAGCAGCTCGCGCATTTCGTCTACCTTGGTATTGGTCGCCGCATCGACTTCAAGCAAATCGACGAAACGACCCGAGTCGATCTCGGTGCAGGCCACGCATACACCACAAGGCTTGGACGTAATGCCACCCTTGCCATCGATACCAACGCAATTCAGTGCTTTGGCAAGAATGCGTGCCAATGTCGTCTTGCCAACACCGCGTGTCCCGGTGAACAGGTATGCGTGATGAATTCTTCCTGTATCGAGCGCATTGCTCAGCGCGCGCACGACATGATCCTGCCCGATCACGTCTTCAAATTTGCGTGGCCGCCACTTGCGGGCTAATACTTGATGGGCCATGAGTTTGGATCCAGCGAAATGGTATTCAATTGCCCTGTCCCTGATAGCCGGAGAGAAATTGAGTTGCACGCTCGCGATCTTGTGGAGCGCGGCACAAAAAATGGTGTGGCGAGCCTGACCCCCGGCACTTCAATTACTTCGCTGTGGCTGCTTCGTTCCCGACCTGACCAGATTCACAAAGATTGAATGCGGGGAGACCCGCCACGGCGAATTTTATCCCAGTTCGCTCTCCGATTACGCGAGCGCGCAAGTCCTGAAACCGCAAAACATGTCGCCACGCCCTGGCATGTAGAAATTGCGGTATTGCGGATACTTCAGACGCGGATGGGTGACAAACGAGCCGCCTTTAAGTACCTGGTGTGAGTGAAACCACGGCTCGGAATATTCGCGGTAGCGCTCCGCTTGAAATCCGGGATAGGGCACGAAAATTGACGCCGTCCACTCCCACACGTGGCCGGTTGAGGCGAAAAACTCATCCGACGATATGGCAACATGCTCCCATTCCGCTTCGGTAGGCAGTCGACGATTCTTCCAGCGGCAATAGGCCTCGGCCTCAAAATAATTGACGTGCATTGCAGCAAATGCATCCGCCTCGCCCGCATCGACAATGCGGCAGTTTTCAAGCATCGCGCGATCCCGCCAGTCATTGCCGGGGGCCGACCAGTAGCGCTGATCGCGGTACGCGCTCGATGCGACAAACGCTGCAAACTGCCCGGCGCTCACCACATGCGCATCGATGTTAAACGGCGCAAGCTCGGTGACGTGCGCAGGCTTCTCATTGTCAAAGCTGAATGCGTTTGCGCGAGCACCAATTGCCGCGCTCCCGCCGGCGCAGGTAATTTCGGTGAACAATCGGTATTTTGGTGAGAGCGTCGCGCGTTTCGGGGTGACATCGGGTAGTGCCAGCCCGCGCGTCGTCAAGGTCATCGCCAACGCTTCAGCGTGCATATCTTCGTGCACGAGCGCGAGCTGAAATCCATAGCGATCCTCAAGGCTACTTTTTTCCAGCGCCTCAAGCGTATTTTCAAGCACGCGCTGCATGTAAGTGAAACAGTCCGACTTCGATGGATAAGCCAAACGCCACCGCGTGGCGTGCGCGACCCTGCTGGAATCGAACAAACCATCCGCAACATTCAGGCAAGAGAGAATTCGCTCACCCCTCACATCATCGGCACGCCAACGCAATGCAAAAAACTCCTGAAACCAGGCGATATGTGCCAACTCCCAAAGCGGCGGATTGGTCAAATCGTCAAATGGAAAAGTGCGCGGCTCCCAGTACCTTGGCGGCAAATCGGCATACAGCGCCAGCGTATACTCACGTTGCGCAATCAAGGCCGCGCGCAATCCCGCTACGTCAACGGGCACTCTTGCCGATATTTTTGCATCGCCATCAATTTCCGCACATGTCACGAAATCCCCAATCCAATTCAGTCGTTGCGATCATTACGCCGGCCACGGCTGACGCCAACAACGGCAACTGGCGCACGGCCAATCGCTGGCAGTCGTTGTTGGGGCAGCATTTTCAAACGATTGTACATTCCTCATGGCCAATTCATCCATCGCCTGAAGCGGACGTCGTTGTCGCGCTGCATGCGCGCCGCAGCGCCGATTCCATCCGGCGATATCGGGCGGCATATCCCGGTGGAGCCCTCATTGTCGCGCTGACCGGTACTGATCTTTACGCCGATCTGGCCAATAGCAACGAAGCGCGCACATCGCTCGATCTGGCAGATGCGTTAATTGTGCTGCAGGAAGATGCAATCCAGTACGTCCCGCATGAGCACCGCAAGAAAACCCATGTGATCTATCAGTCGGCGAAGGCGCTTTCCCCCGCAGTAAAACTCAAAAGCAAGCTCAATTGCGTCGTGGCTGGTCATCTACGCGCTGAAAAGGATCCAGAAATTATTTTTCGACTCGTCGAATCACTGCCTGAAAATTCTCCGATCCATATCCTGCACCTGGGCGCACCCATCGACGCGGGTCTTGCCGCGCGCGCGCAATCGATTTCCCATCACTCACATCACTATCACTGGGCGGGTGCGCTATCCCATGGCCTCACGCGCGCGGCCATCAAGCGCGCGCATCTACTGATCCACCCTTCGGTGCTGGAAGGCGGCGCAAATGTGATCGTCGAGGCGATTTCGTCCGGTACGCCGGTTGTTGCCTCACGCATGTCGGGCAACATCGGCATGCTTGGCCAGAATTACACGGGCTATTTTCCAGTAGGTGACATGGAGGCTCTGCGCGAGACACTCAATTGCTGCGCGCGGGACGCCAATTACCTGCTGCGCCTCAATACTGCCTGTGCTGCGCGGGCAAAATTATTTTTGCCCGCGGCCGAACGATCAGCACTGATCAAGCTCATATCGCAACTGGTGTCGCGCTGAAACCAAACTCGCGTTTGGCGCGTAAAATCAATAACCACAATAACAATCAAGCAAGCAATCACGGAAACGCCACATGAATGCTCCAAACGACATCAACACGCTGATTCCTCGCCTGACCTCGCTCTCCCACGGTGGAGGCTGCGGCTGCAAAATTGCGCCAGCGGTACTCCAGCAGATCATTTCCAAATCCGACTTTGCGATGCTGCCAAAAGAGTTGCTGGTGGGCATCGAAACATCCGATGACGCGGCGGTGTATCAAATCAACGAAACACAGGCAATTGTTGCGACTACCGATTTTTTCATGCCGATTGTCGATGACCCTTTTGATTTCGGCCGTATAGCCGCGACCAACGCAATTTCGGATGTGTATGCAATGGGTGGCACACCCCTGTTCGCGCTGGCACTCGTTGGCATGCCAATCAACACCTTGCCACTTGCGACCATCAAACAAATCCTCGACGGTGGAGAAGCAATCTGCAAAACCGCAGGCATCCCGATTGCCGGTGGTCACACCATCGATTCGGTAGAACCGATCTACGGTCTGGTTGCCATCGGTATCGTCAATCCGAAAAATCTGAAGCGAAATGCGGGCGCCAAGGCGGGCGACAAATTGATTCTCGGCAAACCGCTGGGCGTCGGTATCCTCAGTGCTGCGCTCAAAAAGGAAAAACTCGATACCGCTGGCTACGCTGCCATGATCGCATCGACCACTAAACTCAACACGCCAGGTATCAAACTCGGCCAGCTCGATGGCGTGAATGCGCTCACCGACGTCACCGGTTTTGGATTAGCTGGGCATCTGCTGGAAATATGCCGCGGCTCCAAGCTCGGCGCGACTATCGATTTCGCCAAGCTGCCGATGATAGCGAGCGCGCTTGAACTGGCCAAACAAGGTTTCGTTACTGGCGCCTCCGGACGCAACTGGGACGGTTACGGGCGCGACATCTCCATCGACAGCAAGTATGGCAATACGGAGCGCGATCTGCTTACCGATCCACAAACGTCAGGCGGACTGCTGGTCGCCTGTGATCCGTCGGTGGTCGACATCGTGTTGGCGATATTCAATGCCGAAGGCTTTGCAGAAGCTGCAGTCATCGGCGAAATGACAACCGGCAAACCGCAGGTATCAGTCAGGTAACACACCAGCATAAACCATTAAAACACCAGCGTTGGCGGGAATTTTGGAGCATTTTATGCCTGAGTACCGCACCAGCTCTAGTGTTTGTGCGCGGTAATGTATAGACAAATTGCCCGACTAACCAAGCCGACGGCAAGCGCAACAACAGGCCTCAGGAGAAAATCGTGAATCCAGGCATCCCTGCAGCAACATCAGCAACCAACCCGGACACCAATCGCTGCACGCTCGCAACGAGGTTTGCGCAGGTTCGCGCGACCACCGAGAGTCTTGCTGCACCGCTTTCGAGCGAAGACGCCAGCCTCCAATCGATGGCTGACGCGAGTCCAACAAAATGGCATCTCGCGCACACGAGCTGGTTTTTTGAGACCTTTATCCTTGAGCGTTTTGACGACGCTTTCAAGCCATTCGATCCCTCGTTTCGCGTGCTCTTCAATTCCTACTACAACGCGGTAGGCGATAAACATCCAAGGCCCGAACGCGGCTTGATTTCGCGGCCAAATCTGGCTGAGGTACTGTCGTACCGTCATCATGTGACTGCTCGAATCGACGAGTTGCTTGCAAAAATGGGCGCGGACAATTCTGAATTTGTGGCGCTCATGTGGCTGGGCTGCAATCATGAAGAGCAGCATCAGGAACTCATCCTGACCGATTTGAAACACCTGCTCTCAAAAAATCCATTAAAGCCCGCCTACCAGGATCGCTGGCCGCTGACGCCAATCCAGGGGCGCAAGCCGCGATGGGTCGGTTACGCCGGTGGGCTGGTCCCGATTGGTCGCGACATTGCTGCCGGAACGGGATTTGCCTTCGATAACGAAGGCCCGCGCCATCAGGTTTTCCTTGAATCATTCGAGCTCGCATCCTATCCGGTCACGCACGGCGACTTCGCCGCCTTCATCGCCGACAATGGCTACGCACGTCCGGAATTGTGGCTCTCGATGGGCTGGGATTGGGTGCAGGCAAATCACGTCATCGCGCCGCTCTATTGGGAAAAGCGCGACAACGGATGGCACACCTTTACCTTGCACGGCATGGCACCCATCGACATTCACACGCCGATTTGCCACATCAATTATTTTGAGGCAGACGCCTTTGCCCGTTGGGCCTCGACGCAGGCGCAATGGAAGGGTGCCCGCCTGCCACGCGAGTCCGAATGGGAACATGCCGCCGATAGCGCAGAAATCGAAGGCAACTTTCTCGAGAGCCAAGCACTGCACCCGCTGGCACTGCGCGATGAAAAAACTTCTTCAACGCCGTCACAGCTTTTCGGCGATGTATGGGAATGGACGCAAAGTGCTTACCTGCCCTATCCGCGCTTTCACGCGGCTGAAGGCGCGGTTGGCGAATACAACGGCAAATTCATGTGCAATCAATTTGTTCTTCGCGGTGGCTCGTGTGCAACGCCGCAGCAGCACATTCGCGCGACCTACCGAAACTTCTTTCCGCCGGATGCGCGCTGGCAATTTTCCGGGCTGCGTCTGGCCCGCGACGCGTAGCGTTTTTTTATCGCGCCCGTCCTCGAAAGAGATAGCCGAGACCGGCGTAGTACGGCCTGACGGAAAAACCTGGCTGGACAAAGCCGACAAGCTTGCGCCACGGCTGCTCCAGTCCTTCCGGATTGGAACTGTAGCCTTGTTGGCGCATGCGCAACCATCCGTTCAGTAGCCATCCAAGGGGCGGCGGCAACACCTTGGTGCCGGTTGCGGTGATCTGCGCACCGGGCTTTAGCGTCGCAAAAATAGCTGCCAATGCAGGCAACGACTGCTGCACATCGTGCGTATAGCAAAACAGTGCTGCATCAAATCTCGCGGCACTCGTGAATTCTTCTCCTGCAATGTTATGCAATTCGACGTTCGCCAACCCGTGTTTTTTCACTATCGTTTCGGCACGGGCAAGCATCGGCGCGCTTAATTCAAAGCCTACGACTTTCCCGGTCTGCCCAACTGCGGTTGACAAGGCCAGCAACGACAATCCGGTTCCACAGCCCACATCCAACACGCGCATCCCCGGACGCAGTTCAAGCGCTTCGATCGCGCGTCGTCGCGCCGGCTGCATGCGCTTCACTTCTTCATCGTAAACGTCCGCCAGGCGCGCATAACTTGCGGCCGCATCGTCGCGAATTGGTGCCAAGGGGTCGTGGGATACATTCATACGATTCACGTCTGCGCGTAAAAAACCCAGAAAGACGCCTGCTCATCGGTCCATACGCGCGGCGATTTAAAGCCAGCCTCCAGCAGCATTGCCATGAATTCAGCGCGGTCATACTTGTACGAGCTTTCGGAATGAATTCGTTCGCCCATTGCAAAGCTGCGCCCGTTGCCATCGATCCGCACCGTCTGCAGCATGATCGACTCAAGGTACATATCGATCCGCCCCAACACAGGGTCATAGGCGCCGACATGTTTCCAATGTGATTCAATAAAATTGCTGCCGATCACGCGATTGACATGACGCAAGGCATTCAGGTTGAACGCCGCCGTCACTCCCAGTGCATCGGCGTAGGCGGCATCAAGTCTGGCTTTGTCTTTCTTGGCATCCACGCCGATCAGCAAGCCGCCACCACGACAGTAACCGTGCATCTCGCGCAAAAAACGCAAGGCATCCGGTGGCGCAAAGTTGCCAATACTGGAACCGGGATAGAACAGAGTGACACGGCCATCGAGACACTCATCGGGAATTTCGAGATGCCGGGAAAAATCTGTCACGAGCCCAATCATCTCGGTATCGGGAAATTCCGGCGACATATTCGCCAGCGCAATTTCCAGCGACGGTCCTGCGATATCGATCGCCACATAGCGTTCCGGCTCAATGAACGGCAGCCAGCCGAGCGCTTTGCAACAATCACCCGCGCCAAGATCGACAAATGTCCCGCCGCTGCCGATGGCTTCGGCAATCTCGACACGATGCTGTTGGAAAATCGCGCGCTCAGTTCGCGTTGGATAGTATTCATCCAACTGGCAAATTGCTGCATAGAGCGTGCAGCCGAGCTCATCGTAAAAATATTTCGGCTCGATCGATGCTGGCGACGCGAGCAAACCACGCTTTAATTTTTCCAGTTCGGCCGTCTGGTCTATGTGCAAGCGATCAATGATTCGGTGGGCGGTCATGTCATTTATTTTTTGGAGGCCAGGCGCATGATTTGTGCTTCAATCTTTTTGTCGCCGAAATCCAGTTCGCCCACGTACGTATACCGAATGCGACCTTTCGTATCGAGTACGAACGTGGCCGGCACGCCATTCACTTTCCAGTCTTTCTTTGCCACACCGTCGCGATCCAGCAGAATCGGAAATGACGTACCTGTTTTATCCGTAAAAGTTTTGATACGTGTTTCGCCTTCAGCCAGATTCACTCCCATAACCTCGATGAGCCCAGTGCCGTCACGGTCTTTGAGGTGTTGCAATGACGGCATTTCTTCGATGCACGGCTCACACCATGTCGCCCAGAAATTAATGACGACGACCCTGCCTTTGAATTGGTCGAGCGAACGCACCTGACCTTGCATGTCTTTCAATGCCAGTGGTGGTGTTTTGCCACCCTTCCACTGTTTCAATTCTGCGGCGACCGCTGCCGATGACAACAGCAAAACGCTTGTCGCAACACATGCAGCACAGGCAAGAAATATGCGGGGACGTAACATAAGGCCGGCACTCAATTAACGTGGCAAAGAAAAACCGCGACGTGATCGACGTCGCGGCTTGGCATTTACTTGCAGAAATTACGCCGACAGCTCTTTGGACGTAATTGTGTACTTGAAGTTATCCGGATCCAGTTGATCGAGGCGGCCGTCGGCCGTTTCTCCATTGGGGTACATAAAGAATCCCAGCTTTGGCTTGGTCGAGCCAGGCAGCGCCACGTCGTGCGCGTAATTCAGTGCAAGCCAGTTCATTTCCCAGTTACCCCATAAAAATCCGCGCGCGGCAACGACTTTCGGGTCGTCGATTTTTTTGCCGCCCTCTTCTTCGAGAATGACTTTGCGCACGTCCGCAGGATCAACTGGAATCCAGCCGATATTTTGCGCATAGAACTCTGCACGGCAATGTTGTGCCTTGGTGATTTCGCCCGATTTTCCCAACGACTTGTAACCGCGTTTGGAATCTGCCACGCGAATGCCGTAGACATCGCGCGCGGGAATGCCGGATGCGCGCGCAAGTGCCACAAACAAGGCGTTCAAATCACCGCACTTGCCGCCGAACGATTTATTTTCGAGCATGAATTTCACATCGCCTACACCACATCCGCGCACTTTCGCATCGCGATAGGTATTCTCAACGATCCACTCGTAGAGCGCGCGCGCCTTTTCCACGTCGCCCTTAATGCCCTTGGTAATGCCATCAGCCGTGGTTTTGACGATGCCATCGGTAGGCAACAACTCGGATGGTTTGAGAAAGCGTTTCTGCTCATCCGCGCTCGCCATCATGCCGCGCCCTTTTGATGGATCAACGCCATAATCAGCGGTCGCAAATTTGCTGGTAACGGTCAATACAGGTTTGCTGCCAGCCGGAAATTCGGCACTGACGATGCCCAACCCCCAGTCATTCATTTGCTGGCCGGTCGTTATGCCGCCAGTCTCCGCGACAAACTGCGTACCCAGGTTTTTTTGGTAACTTGTATCCACCGTCATCGGCGTTGGTACCCAGATGCGCGACGTGCCAGCGGGCTTCAATATCTCGACCCGCGTGGTGACTTCAAAAACCCGCCACGCCGGGCTGCTTTGTGCCAGCGCTGAACTGATTGCCCCCGGGAAAATGGCACTGGCGGTAAACGCGAGAGGCGAAGTTGCACCCACTTTCAGAAATGAACGACGATCCATTTAATACTCCTTGACAAAAAAACAAGCCGAATCCGGATAGCAGCATCATACCCTTTACTGGCGATTCAATTAATGCTGCATTCGCCACCAAAAAAAGACAAAGTCCAGCATTGGCGCGGCGTTTCAGGCACTTGTGGCCTGAGAGCCTCACCAGTGTTGGAGATTCTTTTTTTCTGATCCGCGATCACGCAACCCCACGAATCGTCACCAGCGGTGGTGTCGATACCGCCTTGCGCGTCCCCAGCAGCCCTGCCAGCGCAATGCCGATTCCACCGCCAGCAACGCCGATCAGTGGAATCATCATGTTTAAGGCGTATGGCACGCCGAGCACCTTGTCAGACAACACCGTTGCCAAGGCCATCGAACCGCCGCTGGCGATCAAACCCGATAACAATCCGATCGCCAGAAATTCAGCAAGCTGCACCACCATCATCTGCTTTCTACTGGCGCCCAGTGTGCGCATGATTGCGGCATCAAACACGCGCTCATCCTGCGTGGCCGCAATGGCTGCATAAAGCACAACCAGTCCCGCCGCCAGCGCAAACATGAACACAAACGAAACCGCATCGGCCACCTGATTGGTGATCGTACGCACCTGATTCATGATGGCAGTGAGATCAATGACCGAGACATTGGGGAACTGCTTCACCAAACCGTTCACGACTGTCTCATCGCCCGCAGGTAGATGAAAACTGGTGATGTAACTTGCCGGATAGTTATCGAGCACGCCGGGGCTGGCAATGACGAAAAAGTTCGCCTTGAATGAATCCCACTCGACTTTTCTCAAGCTGGTGACTTTTGCCGTGAAACGCGATCCGGCGATGTCGTAAGTCAGGCTATCGTCTAGCTTGATGCCGAGTGATTTGGCGATTCCCTCCTCGACAGAAAACTGTTTTTCTGTGGTGTCGGAAGACCAGAATTTTCCAGCGACAATCTTGT
The DNA here is from genome assembly GCA_025362705.1 of Betaproteobacteria bacterium. GTDB lineage: Bacteria > Pseudomonadota > Gammaproteobacteria > Burkholderiales > Usitatibacteraceae > UKL13-2. The sequence goes on along the minus strand of JANYFH010000101.1, from coordinate 13,965 downwards.
TATCAGCCTGCATCTTTGCTGCCCACGACAGATTGAATTCGCGCTCGCTGGTACGCTTGGCGCGTTCATCGTTGTAGCTTGTGGGCACCAACGGTTTTTCGTTGATCTCAACCAGACGTCCACGCACCATCGGGTACAAATCGGGCGTGTTCATTTTGCGGGCGGCAAAGTAATTTTTGACCTCCGCCAATTGATCGCTCTGAATATTGATCACAAAACGGTTCGGCATGTCTGGCTTGATCGAGTTTTGCCAACCGGCGATAAGGTCGGTACGGACCAATGTCAGGAGCAGCATTGCCATCAAACCAAGGCCAAGCGCCATGATCTGCACGAGACTGCCGCCCGCGTGCCGCTTCATGTTCGCGATGCCGTAGCGCCACGACCCTGACGCAGCGCCGCGCAATTTGGCCGCAAAATTGATCAACAACCATCCCGCCAGCGCCGCGACCGCAAGCGCACTCACAAATCCCCCCACCGCGATAGCTCCCAACTTGATATCACCTGCGCGCCAGATGATGAGTGCGGCGAGCGTGGCAAATCCGAGTACGTACGCGAACGTAGCGGCTGCATCAAAGGGATCGATATCGCGACGCAGCACCCGCAACGTCGACACTTTGCGCAACGACAAGAGCGGTGGAAGCGTAAAGCCAAGTAGCAACACGAGGCCAATGGCAGTGCCCTGAATGGCCGGGACAAACGTAGGCGCGGGCAGTTCGACAGTGAGAAAGCCCGACAGCATTGCCGCGAGCACGCCTTGCGCCGCAAAACCTGCTGTGGTACCGATGATACAAGCGGCCACGCCCAGAACAAGAAACTGGATGAAATTCAACGAAAAAATGTCCGCTTGCGTCGCCCCGAGGCAGCGCATCATCGCCGCACTATCCATCTGCCGTTGCGAAAACCGTCGTGCCGCGAGTGCTACCGCCACCGACGCCAGTACCACCGAAAGTAACGCCGCCAGACCGAGAAAACGTTGCGCGCGTTCAAGTGCAACCCGCACTTCGGAACGTGCATCGCGAACGCCTTCAATACGTTCACCGCGCTGCAATTTGCCGGCGAATGTCTGGCGAAATTCCTCGACAGCTTTCGGCTCGCCGGAAAGCAAAAAACGATAGGTTGCGCGACTGCCGACCTGCATGAGCCTGGTTCCTGCGAGGTCCTGCATATTCAGCATCACCCGCGGCGCAATGCCGAAATAATCGAGCACGCTGTCCGGTTCTTTAATGATGATCGCCGCTACTTTAAGCTTCAATGCGCCGACCCGCAGCTCGTCACCAACCTTGGCATGGATACGCGCCAAAAGAATCTCGGGTACCCACACGCTACCGGGTGCGGGAACACCGACGGCATCGCGGGCTGTAGCACCTGGATAGTCGGCAATGCGAATTTTTCCGCGCAACGGAAATCCATCGGTGATCGCTTTCAGCTCAGCCAGATTGACGCCCTGCCCATTTTCCTGGTCGCCCGATACCATGCTGGGAAAAGTTGTCGCCTCAGCGGTTTTGAGATTCTGGCGAATGGCTTCTTCACGGAATTTGGATGCGATCGGTTTGTCGGTCAGCACAACCGCATCGGCCGCGATCAATTCGCTGGCTTGGCGATTTAAGGCGGACTCAACGCGATCGGCAAAAAATGACACCGTGGTCACACTCATCACGGCGATCAGCAACGCCACCAGCAGCACGCGCGCCTCTATCGATTTGGCGTTACGACGGAACATGCGAAGTGCAAGGGTGATCTTGTTCATAGCAAATCACATAGCCATTGCGGTTTGATGATCCTCGGTACTCACGATACCGGCATCAATGGTCAAACGCCGTCCGCAGCGCGCTGCCAACCCCGCGTCGTGGGTGACGAGAATCAATGTGGTGCCGCGCTCACGATTCAACTCAAACAGCAGATCGATCATCGCGCGTCCGGTTTTGGCATCCAGATTTCCGGTTGGCTCATCGGCAAACAGCAACTTGGGTTCGGTCACAAATGCGCGGGCGATAGCCACCCGCTGCTGCTCGCCTCCGGAGAGCTGTTTTGGATAGTGTTTTACGCGCGCGCTCAAGCCAACACGATCAAGAATCGATCTGGCGCGACTTGCCGCATCGGCGACTCCAGCGAGCTCAAGCGGCAGCATCACGTTTTCCAGCGCGGTAAGGGACGGCAGCAACTGAAACGACTGGAACACAAAACCCACAAGCCGCCCGCGTAATTTGGCACGGCCATCCTCGTTGAGTGCAAACAGATCCTCGTCGTTGATGAAAACTTTCCCCTCCGTGGGAGTGTCCAATCCGGCCATGAGCCCGAGCAGCGTGGATTTACCCGAACCGGACGCACCGACGACAGCAATCGTATCGCCAGACTCAACGTTAAAATGAGCGCGATTGACAATGATCAACTCGGCGTCGGTGGTCGATACACGTTTGGTCAAGTGTTCGACGCGAACAATAAAATTGCTTTTGGAGTTGGAGCCTGTATCGGTCATGGTTTGCTTGGTGGATGAGTTTGATTCGGAAGATGTTTGGCGCGTGACATGATGAGGCGCGGCGTCCTTGAGAGAGGATAATGCACCGGCAGTCGGGGCAGTAAGCGATGTCATTGGAATCTTTGAACTGTGCGTTGTGCAATATCAGGCGGGAGGATTTTGGCGGAACGCGTCCGGACGCGCCCTTGTTTTCTGATGAAACGACGAAATATGTATCGAAATGGAAAATACTCTATGAAGGTTGGCGTCAATACGCAGTTTTCAAGCAAACCGCTGGTGAAATCGATGCCGGCAAGCTTGTTTGCGATTATGGCTACTCTGACCATGTTGCTGACCGCAGCGTTCCCGGTCGCGGCAAAAGAAAACGCCGATGTCCGCGAACGCGTAATGATTTATGGAGATAGCCTCTCTGCCGCGTATGGCATCAACGTAAAAGACGGCTGGGTTGCGTTAATGGAAGCGAAACTTCAACCCCAGGGTATCGCAGTCGTCAACGCCAGTATCAGCGGTGAAACCACGCGTGGCGGCCTAAGTCGTATTAAAACCGATCTGGCCCGACTCAGCCCGACCATTGTGGTGTTAGCCCTTGGTGCAAACGATGGCCTGCGTGGATTGCCGAATGCCGATACCCGCAAGAATCTCGAGGCGATCATCAATGCGGCGCGTGCAGCGAGTGCGCGGGTGGTGCTGGTCGGTATCCAGATTCCGCCGAACTACGGACTCGAATACGCTCAACAATTTCGCGATATGTATGCCGACCTTGCGGTCAAATACAAATTGCCTTTTGTGCCATTCCTGCTTGAGGGTATCGCCGACAAACTCGAACTCTTTCAAACCGATCATCTGCACCCCATTGCCGCCGCCCAGCCGAAAATTCTCGACAATGTGGCCCCCGCCGTCTGGCAAGCCATCGGCAAGACCAGCGCGACGCTACGGCGATGACCGCGATGGCAAGTACGAGCATGAATGCTTCTGAAAACGCACATCGAGCCCGGGCGCAATCCGGCACGCAGGCACTGCCATTGACACTTGACGCGCTCGGTGTTTTTGATTCGATCATCGATGTCCGAAGCCCCAGTGAATTTGCCATCGACCATGTTCCAGGCGCGGTCAATCATCCAGTATTGAGTGATGCCGAGCGCATGGAAGTCGGCACCATCTATAAACAGGTGTCCGCGTTTGAAGCCAAGAAAGTTGGTGCGGCAATGGTCGCGCGAAATATTGGCGCGCACATCGACGCCTCGTTTCGCGACAAGCCAAAAGGCTGGAAGCCGCTGATCTATTGCTGGCGTGGTGGCGCACGTTCGGGCGCGATGGCACACATCCTGCGCAGCATCGGCTGGAGTGCGTTACAGCTCGAAGGCGGCTACAAAAGCTGGCGCGGGCAGGTGATTGCCGACCTCGATAGCCTTCCCGCCCGATTTCGCTACCACGTCATTTGTGGACGCACCGGCTCCGGAAAGAGCCGCCTGCTGGAAGCACTCGCTGTAACCGGCGCGCAGGTACTCGATCTGGAAAAATTAGCTGCCCACAAAGGCTCGGTGCTGGGTGATCTGCCGGACGCGGCACAACCGGCGCAAAAATTATTTGAAAGCCGCATCTGGCTGGCGCTTTCGGCCTTCGATCCGACACGCCCGGTTTATGTTGAAGCCGAAAGCAAAAAAGTCGGCAACTTGCGCGTGCCGCAACCGCTGATCGAGCGTATGTGGGTCGGCGCATGTTTTGAAGTAGTGACGCCAGAGTCGCTGCGGGCGCAGTTATTGCGCGAAGAATACGTGCACTTGATCAACAACCGGGATCTCCTCTTTTACAAGCTCGACTGCCTGAAAGCGCTTCATCCCAGGCAACAGATTGACGCATGGAAGCAACTCGCCCAATCCGCACAATGGAACGAATTCGTCGAAAACATGCTGGTGAATCATTACGATCCTGCATACGAACGATCAATGTTCAATAATTACATCCACGCACGCACAGCAGGCACACTTGCGGCGACCGATATTTCCGCCAACGGTTTTGCGAAGCTGGGAGCCATGTTGCCGCGTTAGTTGCGGAAAATGAAAACCCGCACGGCAAGCTACTCAATCAGTTAAACTCGTTGGAAAACAATGCCTAATCGCTGAAACCTGATTTCGATTCTAAGAAAAAACTTCTCACCGCCATCGCAAAAATGCAAAATCGCCCGGCCAAGATCGGCAAGTACAACATCGTGTCTGAATTGGGCCGCGGTGCGACGGCGATCGTTTACCTCGGTGAAGACCAGTTCAACGAACGCAAAGTAGCGATCAAGGTCGTCACGCCGGACGAAGACATGGGTGTTGAAGAAGCGCGGCGTTTCGAAAAGCTGTTTCTTAACGAAGCTGCCATGGTCGGCAAGATGTCGCACCCCAATATCGTCGGCGTTTACGATGCAGTGATCGAGGGCGAAAACCGTTACATCGTCATGGAATATGTCGGCGGCGGATCACTCAAAAAATTCTGTACAGAGACCAATTTATTGCCGGTGCGACAGGCGGTACTGATCATTTTCAAAGCCTGCCGGGCACTCGACTACGCGTTCCAGAACGGTGTCATTCATCGCGATATCAAATCAGCCAATATCCTGCTCTCCGAGCGCGACGACATCAAGATTTCCGACTTCGGTACCGCGCAAATTTCGCAGGCAACCCATACGCAGATTGATGGCTTCGTCGGCTCACCCGCCTACATGGCCCCGGAACAAATCAACGAAGAGCCGCCGTCGGTGCAAACCGATATTTACTCGCTCGGTGTGACCATGTATGAATTGCTGGCTGGCCGGTTGCCGTTTCAGGCAGCCAGTGCGGTGGCGATGATCAACAAGATTCTGAACGATACAGCCACCCCGCTTAAAACCATCAGGCCCGATATTCCGGACGAGCTGGTTGCCATTGTCGAAAAAGCGATGGCGCGCGATCCAGCCAAACGCTACCCCGCCTGGTACGCGATGGCCCGCGATCTGGCCGACACCTTCCCGCAACTTGAAAAATACTCGTTCGAGATTTCCTCGGCCGAGAAATTCAATGCGCTCAGAAAACTCGATTTCTTCCGCGACTTTCGCGATTCAGAGCTCTGGGAAGTGCTGCGTGGAGCCGGTTGGGAAGTGCATTCGCGTGAGCAAAGTCTGCTGCTCGAGGGCGACGTCGGCCATGCGTTTTTCATCATCGTCGCCGGACAAGTCAAGGTCACCAAGGATGACAAGCTGCTGAACGTGTTGAAAGACGGCGACTGTTTCGGCGAAATGGCCTATCTCTCCGGCGACAACTCGCGTCGCACCGCTTCAATCATCGCCGTATCCGAGGTACAGTTGCTGCGCATTCAGGATGTCCAGCTTGAACAACTCTCGGACGCTTGTCAGTTGCGTTTCAACCGCCAATTTCTCAAAACATTGATCGAGCGTCTCGCGTGGACCAGCAACGTACTCGCACAAGTCAAAAAATAGCCGGTAACACCGGATTTTGTTGTAAGTCGCATACTGAACACGTTACAAAGGAACATCTGATTAAGTCGCTTTCGAAAAGGTTGTGTTGAGATTGGGGCATATGCAAGGCGCGCGACGAAGGTGCGTTGCTTAAGCTACCGCACGAGGAGTGCAACGATGCAGATGCCCCAATATCGACGCAAGATTTTCGGAATGGACTTAATCAGAGGTTCCTTAAATGCTTCTGGAACGTAGAATAGCTTTCCGCTTCCAGACCGGTGCCGACACAATTGACGCCGGCTAACCTCGCGCAATCAGGGTGAATCAATCATGAAAATATTCGAAGGCTTGTCGATCAAAAACACGCTCACTCTTTTTGCGGGAATCGTTGCGGTGATTTTTATCGTCGTCGGTATCATCGCCTATGCGGCCGTGAATTCTTTCCAGAGTACGCTGGAGAAATCGACGTCGAACGCGACACTCCTCAGCGCAACCGGTGCGGCACATCAAATGCACGATGCGATACGCGCCGATGTCGTCACTTATTTGCTGGCGTTCGAACGTGGTGAATCCGACTGGATGGAACGTACCGAGAAAGGGCTCACGACCCACAAAACAGAACTCGCGGCAGCCATTGCCCAACTCGATGGCGTCAAGAACGCATCGACGGAAGCGCGCGTCGCCATCAGCGCCCTCAAGCCGGCGGTGGTCGCGTACGTCGCCGAATCAGATCGCATGCTGGCGACCGCCAAGTCAAACCTGATCGGCGCAATTGCACAGATTCCCGATTTTGAAAAATCATTCAAGACAACCGCGACGTTGGTGGACAAACTCACCGCGCAGGCGGAAAAAGACAACGAGGCGTTCGCCAGCGATAGCCAGGCGCTCGCCCGAAGTACCGCAGCATTGGTCTCTGCGGCGGTACTGCTCGGCCTGATCGGGCTGGGCCTGGTGTCGTGGTGGACCTACGGTGTCATTTCCAAGCCGATCGCTCAAGTACTGCGCGCAACCGAAGACCTGCGTACCGGCCAAGGTGATCTCACCAAAAAACTTCCGGCGATGTCGGGCGAATTTGGCAAAGTGTCGGAGTCCATGAACGCCTTCGTGAGCCAATTGCATGATCTGGTTGCGCAAGTCGCCATCAACGCGGGGGAAATTGCCAACGCGGCGAGGCAAATCAGCGCAGGCAACACCGATCTCTCCGCGCGTACCGAAGAGCAAGCCTCCACCCTCGAAGAAACTGCATCGAGCATGGAACAATTCACGTCCACGATCCGCCAGAACGCGGAAAATACCAAACTCGCCAACGGCCTTGCTCTAAGCGCCTCGGATGCGGCCCGCAAGGGCGGTGGCGTCGCTGTCAAGGCAGTCGAAAAAATGGCCGCCATCAATTCAAGCTCCCGAAAAATTGGCGAAATCATCAGCGTCATCGATTCGATCGCGTTCCAGACCAATATTCTGGCGCTCAACGCTGCCGTGGAAGCTGCTCGAGCAGGCGAACAGGGACGCGGATTTGCGGTGGTTGCAGCGGAGGTGCGCGCGCTTGCCCAACGCAGCGCAGCAGCTGCCAAGGAAATCAAGGAACTCATCAACAATACCGTCGACCAGGTTGGCGATGGCACTAAACTCGTTAACGAAGCCGGCAATTCCATGCAAGGCATCGTGGTCGGCATCCAGCAAGTCACCGAAATCATCAACGAAATTTCGGTAGCGTCGCACGAACAGGCAACCGGCATTGATCAGGTCAACCGCGCCATCATCCAGATGGAAGAAGTGACGCAACAAAACGCGGCGCTGGTCGAACAAGCTGCGGCGGCAGCGGAATCGATGCGTGAACAAGCTGAAGCACTATCGGAATTGGTGTCGCGATTCAAACTCGACGATGCCAAGCTGCGCGAGGACCAGACCCGGGCCCGCCGTACCGCGGCGTTAGCCGAAAACGGGGCCACCAAGGCAGCGCCGACGACCCGATTGGCGGCTGATCAACGCAATAAAGCGCCTGCGCTACCCAAAGATCTCGAAGGCGAGTGGGAAGAATTCTGATTAGAAACGCTTAGCGTCCCAACCTCGAACTCTAGCGCTGGTGCGGCCTTCAGAACCAATACTGCCTGTGAGCCGCGCCAATTCTGGAGTTTCATCACAATATGTGGATTCCATGCTTGCATGGCAATGACGGTAACTTGAGCAACACTGTTGCACATCCCACACGACGGCCTGACGATTGCCGACATTTTCTTACCCTTCCCTGTAAACGGGATTTTGCCTGCGCGAATATTGCCAGTGGCGCCAAAGTTGCCTGCATCAATTTTTGTCCGCGCACCTGCTTGTCAACCTGGTTGGGTCGTGACAATCCGTTAATCTCCCCGGCGCATATTGCTGCGGCATAATATCGAATGACGAACATAGTAGGGTAAAGGGAGAAATTGCAATGAGCGTGACATACAGCCAACGCAATACCGTGACAACCGAGCCGGTGCATGAGTACCTTTCCTTCGGACTCGGCGCCGAGCAGTATGCGATCGACATCCTTAAAGTGCAGGAGTTGCGCGGCTATGACGCAGTGACACGCATTGCCAACGCCCCCGAGTTCATCAAGGGCGTGGTCAATCTGCGCGGAGTGATCGTGCCAATTGTCGATCTGCGTATCAAATTCAGTCTCGCTGACCCTGTCTACAACGAATTCACCGTCGTGATCGTGCTGAACATCGGCAAACGCGTGATCGGGGCAGTCGTCGATTCAGTTTCCGATGTGGTGCGGCTTGCCGAATCCGATATTCATCCGCCTCCTGAATTCGGCTCGTTCGACACCAAATACCTTGTTGGTCTCGCCACGGTCGGTGAAGGCATGTTGATTCTGCTCGACATCGAAAAAATGCTGTCCAGTGCGGAAATGGCATTGGTCGAACAAACGGCCACTTAAGCGCATGTCAGATCGCGGTAATCCTTCCTATGCAACGCTGCTCGCGCTACACGAGCTGGTAACGCGTGTGTCTTCGCAGGTCGATTCTGCGCATCGCGAAATCGGCGAGACGCGCGCGATCCTGAAAGACGCGATCGACCGATTAATGCCCGCGTTCACGGCGATGCGCGCGCAGGATACGGTGCCGGTGATGAACCCGTCGAGGCGCGAAGCTTTTTCGGCCTTACAGTTTCAGGACATATCCGATCAACTGCTTGCGCATGCCCAGTTGCGTCTTGCGCTGCTCACGCAGGAGGTCGATGTGATGCTGGTTGCACTTGAACCAGGACCTGCGCAAGTGAACGGCACGGTGCGCCTTGCCGAATTGGTCGAACAGGCGATAGACAATCTCGCCGATCTCGATGTGTCCCTGCAGAAGCCCGTTGGCAAAGCGCACCTTGGCACTGGCGATATGGAATTGTTCTGAATTTATCCACACCAACGAACCAGCGATTTTTCCGGCAGACAAAACATGAAAACAATTCTTACCGTCGATGACTCTCCTTCCATGCGGCAGATGCTGGCGTACGTGCTGACCAGCAACGGCTACACCGTCATCGAAGCCGAAGACGGCGAGCAGGCACTGGAACTGGCGAAGACAAATCTGGCCGATCTGGTGTTGACCGACCAGAACATGCCCAGGCTCGACGGCATCGGCTTGATCAAGGCGCTGCGCAGCCTGCCTGGCTATAAAACCGTGCCCATCATGATGCTCACGACGGAATCATCGCAGGCATTAAAGCAGCAAGGCCGGGAAGCAGGTGCAACCGGCTGGATGGTCAAACCCTTCGATCCGGAAAAATTGCTTGAAATGCTGAAACGGGTTCTGGCGCAGCCGTCCGCGCAATAATCGACCCCGAAGCCCCGCATGGCACTTGATCTCTCCCGTTTCGCAAAAGCTTTTTTCGAGGAAGCGCACGAACACATGAGCGCTCTCGAAACGCTGCTGGTTGCAATCGACCTGCGCGCGCCCGACAACGAGGACCTGAATGCGATATTTCGCGCAGTGCATTCGGTCAAGGGCGGTGCGGCCGCGTTCGGGCACAAAGCACTTTCAGAATTCACTCACGACTTTGAATCGATTCTGGATCGCGTGCGCAAGGGGCAGCTCGCTCTTACCAAACCCCGCGTCAACACCTTCCTCAAGGCTGGCGACATCATGCGCCACCATCTACTGGCGCTCGAACAGGAATCACCACCCGACAAGGCGGCGATGGACGCCTCGCGTCAGGCGCTGCTTGCGCTTTCTGTCGAGACCCTGGACGAACCGCTGACAGAACAAGACGCATCGGCAACGGTACCGCGCTATCAGGTCGAAGTGCACCTTGAACGCAGTCAATACGGTGCCGACACGGTGCTGAACGCGTTGAAAGAAGACATTGCCGGCCTGGGTGAGGTAAGAAACATTCGCACCGAAGCCATCGACGAACGTCTCATCGCATTCTTTTTTGACCTCGACACCGACATTGATGCGGACGAGCTCAGGGAAAGCCTTGAATTTCTGGTACCGGCTGAGGCGATTAACATTCTGGCCAACGAGCGGCGCGGATCCCCGCCGCAATCAGCAACCCCACTCACCGCACTCGTCGACGATAGCGATGGCGAGTTCGGTTTTTTCGAGCCACCCGAACCTGCTGCCAGGCAAGCCGTGCCGCGCGCGGCGGTCATCACAGATTCTGATGTTCAGCTTTCCTCGCTCGTCGATGCGAGTTCGATTCGCGTCAACGTCGTCAAGGTGGATCAACTCATTAATCTGGTGGGCGAACTGGTCATCGCCGAGGCGATGCTCTCGCTGTCAACGCAGGGCATGGACCCGAACCAGGAGACCCGGCTCGCGGCGGGCCTGGCGCAACTCGCGCGCAACACCCGCGATCTGCAAGACGCGGTACTTGCGATCCGCATGTTGCCGATCAGCTTTGTCTTCAGTCGCCTGCCACGGCTCACCCGCGATCTCTCCGAACGTCTCGGCAAAGAAGTTGATCTGGAATTGTTCGGTGAAGATACCGAGCTCGACAAAAGCGTCATTGAGAAAATTGCCGATCCGCTTACACATTTGGTGCGCAATGCCATCGACCACGGCATCGAGACCCCCGACGTTCGCGCAGCCCTTGGCAAACCGCCAAACGGCCTCCTGACGGTACGCGCATCACACCAGGGTGGCAGCATTGTCATTCGGGTAACCGACGATGGTGCCGGGTTGAATCGCGAACGTATTCTTGCCAAGGCACAGGAACTCGGGCTCGACGGTGGCGAGACTTGGGAAGACGAGGAAGTCTGGCAGCTTATTTTCACGCCCGGTTTTTCAACGGCTGCGGCCGTCACAGATGTTTCGGGGCGCGGCGTAGGCATGGATGTCGTGTGGCAAAACGTTCACACCCTGGGTGGCAAAATCGATATCGACTCTTCGCCGGGCGCAGGTACCAGCATGACCATCCGCCTGCCGTTGACACTCGCCATACTCGACGGGATGTCCATTTCCGTTTCGGGCGAAACTTACATCCTGCCGCTGGCAAGCATTGCACAATCGCTGCAGCCGGAACGCTCGGATATCAAATCGGTGAATGGCAACGAAGTGGTATTGGTTCGCGGAGAGTACATACCCATCACGTCATTGGCCACGCTGTTCAACCTGCCTGCATCATCCGATACCGATCAGGCAATACTGGTGATTCTCGAAATCGATGAAAAACGCGCGGCATTGCGTGTCGATGAATTACTCGGCCAGCAACAGGTCGTACTAAAGAGCCTGGAGGCCAATTATCGAAAAGTCAGTGGCGTCAGCGGCGCAACCATTCTGGGAGACGGCCGCGTGGCGTTGATTCTCGATGCCGGTTTTCTGGTGAGCATCGCCCATTCAGTCGCGCCAACAACGAGAGTCGCGCATGCAGCCTAGCCCGCTCCTGCACTATGACAGCCAGCTAACGCGCACCGACGAAGGTACGGCCAAGATGCGCGCGCGGTCGTCGGACCTCACGCCCAAGCTGCGTTCCGTTCTGTTCCTGATTGACGGCAACCTGACGTTTGGCCGACTGCTGGAGCGTGCCGGCAGCCTGAGTGACTTACTGGAATCGCAGATTCGCCAACTCATCGAAAAACAACTCGTTGTCGTCGGCGATCCTTCGGCCAAAGGACGCAAGACCAACGTCGACAGCGCCACAACACCGGTGTCACCCGGCCATCGCGCCAAAGCACAGGATCTGCCACCGCTGGTCGCAGCCAAGATGCAACTGCTGTTGCGGCTGGAGAGCACCAAGAGCGAGGAAATCGATCTGCTTGGCAGCGAACTGCTCGATGCAAAGACATTGCGCGATCTTGCGTTCACAGCCAAGTCGATCACCAACCGGCTGGCGATGTCGGTGGGGGTCGAACGCAGTCAACAATTCTGGAAAGACGCCAAGGAAATTCTGCGGGCATGGCGTGATCTTTCGGCAAAAACCGAAACTGCGGAAGACGCATGAACCGCCCGCTGCCGACCGTAGAGCCAATCACGCTGCAGCCACCGTCAATGGCGAGCGAGGCACTGGGCACACAGTTCAAGGTGTTTGATTTTTCAGACGCCGACTATCGGCGTCTGAAGCAAATGATTTTTGATTACGCGGGCATATCGCTCAATGCCAACAAGAAACCGATGGCGTACAGCCGCCTGACCAAGCGCCTCAGGCAGCTCGGCATGAACACGTTCCGCGAGTATCTCGATTTCGTCGAGACGGCAGACTCCGAGGAACATGTGCGATTCATCAACGCACTCACCACCAACCTCACTTATTTTTTCCGCGAAGCGCATCACTTTACGATCCTGTCGGAACATTTGCTGAAGCTTTACGAGAATGAACCATTGACCATCTGGAGCGCTGCGTGCTCGACTGGCGAAGAGCCGTATTCGATCGCCATGGCGGCCATCGAGGCATTCGGCAGCGATGTTCCACCCATACGCATCATTGCCTCCGACCTCGATACCGATGCATTGGCAGCCGCGAAACGCGGCGTATATGCGAACGAAAAAGTCGCTTCTCTGACGCCACAACGCATGAAGCGTTTTTTTCTGAAGGGTGCCGGCGACCAGACTGGCTTTGTACGCATTCGCCCCCAAGTACAGGGCATGGTTGAATTTCGCCAGGTCAATCTGCACGAGGCTGGCTGGGATATTGAACCTGTCGGGCCGCTCGCGGCGATTTTTTGCCGCAACGTGATGATCTATTTCAACAAGGAAACGCAGACCAAAATCCTTGACCGTTTTGCGCCGCTGCTGCGGCCGGACGGATTACTGTTTGCCGGCCACTCGGAGAATTTTTTCTACAACGGCCGCAGCACGTTTCGTCTGCGCGGCAAAACCGTGTACGAACTGGCCAATTGAACAACATGAGCAGCAATCCGATTCCAGCCGAAAACTCGCCCACCCGCTACTTCGACAAAAAGTTCGGGATGGAAGCGGCCAAGATTCTGCCGGGCGAATATTTTGCGACCGACAAGGACGTCGTCCTGGTGACCGTGCTGGGCTCATGCGTCGCAGCCTGCATTCGCGATGTTCGCGTGGGTGTTGGCGGCATGAACCACTTCATGCTGCCGCGCAGTGAAAGAGATCCGTCGAGCCCGGTATCGATGTCAGCGCGCTATGGCACGTTCGCAATGGAAATCCTCATCAACCAGTTGATCAAGATGGGCGGGCAACGCACGTCGATGGAGGCGAAGGTATTCGGCGGTGGCAATGTGTTGCGTGGTTTTACGACCAACAATATCGGTGAATCAAACGCCGATTTCGTACTCGAATACTTGCGCAACGAAGGCATCCGTATTACTGCCGAGGACATGCTGGGCGTACATCCACGCAAAATTTATTTCTTTCCGAGAACCGGTAAAGTACTGGTGAAGAAAATCCGTGAGCTGCACAATCACACCATCGTTGAACGTGAAAGCGAATACAACATGCGCCTGCGCAATGTGGTTGTTGGTGGCGATGTTGAAATGTTCAAATAAGCATACTGTAGGCAAGCGCCATGAAAATCAAAGTTCTCGTCATTGACGATTCCGCACTGATCCGCAGCATCCTCAAGGAAATAATCAACGAGCAGACCGACATGATGGTGGTCGGTG
>JANYFH010000087.1 GCA_025362705.1 Betaproteobacteria bacterium | reverse complement strand
GGCGGCGTAAAAGCCAAAGGGCTGGACGCGCTCGATTATCTCGCCCGGCTTTATTGGTACACCGTCGAATTCGGGCTGATCCAGACGCCGAAAGGTTTGCGCACCTATGGCGCGGGCACGTTGTCATCGGCAGGCGAATTGCCGTATTGCGTCCAGAGCCCGAAACCAAACCGTATTAAATTCGACCTGCTGCGTGTGATGCAATCCAGATACAAGATCGATACGTTTCAGGAAACGTACTTCGTCATCGACAGTTTCCAGGAATTGTTCGATGCAACCGCGCCGGATTTCACGCCGCATTATGTGCGATTGAAGCAGCGACCGGATATCGCAGCGAACGCGGTGATCGCTGAGGATAAACTGGTAAAACTCTAGTATTGGCGGGCGTTTCGAGACAGTTGTGCTCTGAAATGCGCGCCAGTGCTTGTGTTGTCGAATGGGGAATTCTATTAACCTCAAATTTCCGTCATTCCCGCGTAGGCGGGAATGACGGGGTTAATAAACGTTCCCAAATGGGAAACTCCTAGATGCTCCCTGAAACGCCGCCCCATGTTTGATTTCTCACCCGAGCAAAGCCGCTGGGGTCTCGCGATATCCGCGTTTCTGTCCGCCACCATCCTCCCCGGCAATTCCGAGATTGTGCTGTTTGCAGTACTCGCAAAACTTCCGAATTTATTTTGGGAATCCATTATCGTTGCCACCATCGGCAACACGCTCGGCGGCATGACCTCATACGCCATCGGTCGCATCTTTCCCAACAAAGTAGAGGGCAGGGCGCTCACGTGGCTAAAGCGCTACGGCGAGTGGATGTTGTTACTCTCGTGGGTGCCGTTGATCGGCGATGCACTGTGCGTTGCCGCAGGCTGGTTGCGCATCAATGCGTGGCTCGGGCTACTAATGATGGCTATCGGCAAATGCGCGCGCTATCTGGTGTTGGCATTTGGATGGACGTGGTTTGCGGCGAACTGGTTTGCTTGACGGGTTGCGTGTGTGATTGGCTCGATCATAAAAGTCTGATTTGGCCCTAAGGAGACACTCAACTTTCCCGAAGAATTGGTCAATACCGTGTACTTGAAATGCGCAAATCGGCTCCTTACTGTACTTTCTTGACCTGCCTCCCCAATGCGCTATATCCCCGCTAGGATGGGGGCCGCACGATTGACGGTTAGCCGTCGCCTCAGTTGGCTATGAGATGGAAATGTAGATAAGTGATGTATTGGAAACCTGGCCCATTCGTTAGAAGCCGGTACGTTTTTAGGTTGTCTCGCGTGACAAGTTCCCGCGCTAAGGCAAAGCAACCCAACACATAGGGTGCATCCTCTGGCGTGAGTGTCGTGATGTTCTGCGTGTCGTGCTTTGGGAACAGTACGTAGTGAATTCTTGCCTCAGGCCTTGGATGACGGATAGCGAGACATTTGTCCGATTCGAGCACCACCCCTGGGACAAGGAATGGTGCACGAAGTATCGCTGCTGAGGCAATAAGTCCCGCGATTTCGTTGGGCTTGTAGCAGCGATTCTGGCAGTCACCGATCATGAGAAATGAACGGGGATTGGATTGAGCGAAAAGGTAGCCGCCAGAGGCAAGACCAACTGCGAAGACTACAAGGACAGCTAAGAGGAGTTTGAATCGCATTCCATGCCTAAAAACGATGTAGGAAAAAATTGGAGCATGGGCACTTCGTGCCAAGGTTCAATTGGAAGTTCAAGTCGAAGGTCCGCATTTGGCCGAAAGCCGAAAGCACCAATCAACTCACCCCCTCGTTCTACTTGATCACCACCCAATGCAGATCAAGCAGATTATTCGGCCGATGCAGCACCGTCACATTCTTGCGTGACGCCCACGGGATCATCTGCCGGTGCAGCGGGATTACATGCACTTCGTCATGTATCAGCTTGGTTGCGCGATTGATCATGATCTGCCGCTCTTTGAGATTCATCTCGCCTTCGAGTTTATCGACCAGCGTATCGAGCTCTTCGATTTTGGCGTCGCCATAGTTTGAGTCGCCCGCGCCTTTGCCATCGCGACTGTGCATCACGGGCTTCAGGATGAAAATCGCATCCGTCGCGCCGCCGCCCCAGCCCGCGAGGAAAGCGCTGGTGTCACGCTTTTGCACTTTCGGGAAAAAATTCGCCTTGGTCATTGTCTCGACCCGCACATTGAGGCCGATGCGCGCCCACATTGCCGCAATAGCCACGCAGATTTTTTCATCGTTCACATAACGATCATTGGGGCAATGCAAAGTAAAGCCAAAGCCGTTCGGATAGCCCGCCTCGGCAATCAGCTTTTTCGCCTTCACGGGATCGAATGGATGGCGACGATCCATCTCTGCGGGCACGCCGGCTGCCGCGCCTGCCGGCAACGCGATGCCAGTGGGAATCGATAGTCCGCGCATGACGGAGGTTTTAAGTGCCTCGATATCGATGGCCTGATACATCGCCAGTCGCACGCGTTTGTCCTTGAACGGATTCTTGCCCTTCACATCGGAATACAACAATTCGTCGCGCGCCTGATCGGTGCCGAGATAAATCAGCCGCTGCTCCTGGCCTTCCCAGATTTTGATGTCTGGGTCGTTGCGCAAACGCAGCACGTCTTGCACCGACGGATCGAGCACGAAATCAAGCTCACCGGTTTTCAGTGCAGCCATGCGCGTTGCCCCGTTCGAAATCGGCCGATAGTCGATGGTCTCGATATTGCCGGTGTATTCGCCCGCCTTGATGCCCCACCAATCAGGATTTTTCTTATGGAGTATTTTCACGCCTTGCTCCCACGTCACCAGGCGATAGGGGCCGGTGCCCATGGCATTGCGGGTGGCGAAGGATTCTTCTTTTTTCACGTAGTCAAGCGGTTTCACAACGCCGTTTTTCTCGCACCACGCTTTACTCATGATCATGATGTTGTTGACCGTGTCGAGCATCACCGGATTCGGCACTGCGGTAGTAAATTCGACCGTGTAGTCGTCGATTTTTTTTGGTATGCCTGACTGCGTTGAATAGAGCCGGAACGTGACCGTTGATTCACGCGCGCGATTGAAGGAAAACACCACATCGTCGGCGGTGAACGGCGTGCCATCGTGAAACTTCACGCCCTGGCGCAGCTTGAATACCCAGGTGAGCGGACCGGTATTGGTCCACGATGTTGCAAGACCCGGTACAAATTTTGAAAACGTCTGGCGATCGCGATTGATCAAGTACTCGTACACCAGCCCATTGACGCCGTTGTTGAATGTCTCGTTCTGGCTGTGCGGATCCAGCGTGGCTGCATCGCCTTGCGTGGACCAGCGAAAATTTTTCGCGTCTGAGATCGAGGAAAACGCCAACACGAAACAAATTGCAAGGGTACGAAAAATCATCGCGCGCTCCAGATTGAAATTACGAACCCATAGATCCTTTGGTTCTTTGCAAGCCATATCCAACATTTATCAAACTTCAAAATTCCGTCATTCCCGCGAAGGCTTCAAGGCATGCCTTGACTCCAAGGTTGGTTGCGCACACTTGGATTCCCGCCTTCGCGGGAATGACGGGGCTTACTTCATTTTCACCCACGTCGTCTCAAGCCAGTTATCCGGACGATGTACGACCGTGACACCTATAGCCGAGGCCCACGGAATCACTTGCAGGTGCAGCGGGATATGCAGCACCTGGTCGTGGTGCATTTGCATGGCTTTGATGATCATTTCCTGGCGCTTTTTGGCGTCCGTTTCTGCCTCGGCTTTATCGATCAGGTCATCAAACTCGGCGATCTTGTAATTACCCCAGTTGTATTCGCCGGCACCTTTGTCGTTGCGGCTGTGCAGTACCGGCTTTAGCGTGAAGATCGCGTCGGTGGTCGCGCCACCCCAACCGAGCATGTACATGCTGGTGTCGAGTTTCTGCACCTTCGGGAAATAATTCGCTTTCGGAATCGCTGCAACCTTGACGGTCACGCCGATCTTGGACCACATCCCGGCGAGCGCCACGCAGATTTTTTCGTCGTTCACATAGCGGTCATTCGGGCAGTCCAACGTCACGGTGAAACCGTTCGGGTATCCGGCTTCGGCGAGTAATTTTTTGGATGCAACGAGGTCAAGCGGGTAGCGCTTTTCCATCGAGTCGGGAATGCCTGCGGGTTTGGGCGCAGGCAGATTGATGGCAGTCGGCACGGATAAACCGCGCATCACGGTTGTTTTTAACGCATTGACATCGACCGCCTGATACAACGCCAGCCGCACGCGCCTGTCCTTGAGCGGGTTCTTGCCCTTCACGTCCGAATACAGCAGTTCGTCGCGCGCCTGATCCATGCCGATGAAAATCACGCGGTTTTCCTGACCTTCCCAAACTTTCAGGCCTTTTTCCTGTTTCAGCTTTTCAATCGCCTGCACCGGCGGATCGAGAATGAAATCGACGTCACCCGACAACAGTGCAGCTACGCGGGTACCGGGGTCTTTGATCGGACGATAGAGGATTTCATCGACATTACCTTCGAATTGGCCGGCTTTGATTCCCCACCAGTTCGGGTTTTTCTTCAGTATGGATTTCACGTCCGGCTCGCGCGTCACCAGCATGAACGGGCCGGTACCCATGGCATTGCGGACCGAATAGGTTTCTTCCTTGTTCTGGAAATCCTGCGGCTTGGTGACTTTGTTTTTTTCCGACCACGCCTTGCTCATGATGAAAATATTGCCGCTGCCGACCATGTCGGGTAACACCGGATTTGGCACTGGCGTGGTGAGCTCGATGGTGAAGTCGTCAATTTTTTTCGGTACACCGAGCGCGTTGCCGTAGACCTTCATGTTTGAGGTTGGTTGTTGCGAACGCAGGATGGAGAACACCACATCGTCGGCATTGAAGGCGGAACCGTCATGCCACTTTACGCCTTTGCGCAGCGTAAATATCCAAGTGGTCGCTGATGTTTGCTTCCAGGTGGTGGCGAGATTCGGAATCAGCTTCATGGTTTTGTCGCGAGACAAAAGCTGCTCGTAGATCTGGCCGTTGAACTGGTTGGTGAAGGACTCGTTTTGCGCATGCGGATCAAGCGTTGCCGCGTCGCCCTGGCTGGACCAGCGAAGCGTCTTGCTTTGTACGTCTGCGCTGCCGAACGCGACGCCGATCACAAATGCCAGTACTGTCACCGAAAAAATGTTCTTCATGAGTGCTCCCGCTGTGAAGGAAAATTGATCGTCGTGAAATCATAAACGATCCCGCCGCCTATAATACTTCTTTCAGAATCAGTACTTCATATGTCCTCCCCAATCCGCTATACCATCGTTCCGCGCAATCCTGCTGCGCACTTGTTTGAAGTCACAGTTACCGTCAGCGACCCCGATCCCGCAGGCCAACGCTTCATGTTGCCGGTCTGGATTCCGGGCAGCTACATGATTCGCGAGTTCGCAAAAAATATCGTCACCTTGCGCGCAGAGTCGGGCGGAAAGCCTGTGGCCTGCGAGAAGATCGATAAGACGACATGGCAATGCGCACCCGTGAACTCCGACATCACGCTTACCTACGAAGTCTATGCCTGGGATTTGAGTGTTCGTACGGCGCATCTGGATGAGACGCACGGATTTTTTAATGGCACCAGTGTTTTCCTGTCGCCGGTCGGGCGCGAGAATTCTCCTTGTGAATTGGAGATTTTGCGACCCGCCGGTGCGCAATATAACGAATGGCAGGTGGCGACCGCGCTTGGTCAAACACCAGCATCGGCGGGCA
>JANYFH010000066.1 GCA_025362705.1 Betaproteobacteria bacterium | reverse complement strand
GCTTGATGCCCATTCGGTCGCTGCGCTGGTTTCCTTCCGTTCAATCGCTTTCAGCGGCAGGACATAGCCGATAGGATCACCGATGGCGCCTGTCAATTGTGTGACCAGTTTTTTGCGCGCAGCGGCATCCTTGAAACCGGGGCTAAGCGGGTCGACGTTGTCTGGCAGTTCGGCTTCATCGCGTATCGCGCGCAGCACACTTTCATACGCAGGCATCGCGTAGTCGGCGTGCAGGCCAAGCTGATTGGCAAGTTCGTGCGCAAATGACTTCGCATCGCTGTTGGTCAGCGGCTTTGCGGGAACATCGAATGCAATCAGACCCTCATCACTCCACAGCGGCGCACCATCGGGCCGCCAATAGCAAGACAGCGCCCAGCGCGGTAGCGGCTCGCCGGGGTACCACTTGCCCTGGCCAAAATGCATCAATGCGCCGGGCGAAAATTTCGGTTTGAGTTTGCGTAACAGCTTGAGCGAGAGCTCGAATTTTTTTGGCGACAGCGCCGTCACATTCCACTCCGGGCCTTCCATGTCGTCGATCGACACGAAAGTCGGCTCGCCACCCATAGTGAGCCGTACATCACCGGTGTTGAGATCAGCATCGACTGCCTCGCCGAGCGCGTTGATCGCGGCCCATTGCGCATCGTTGTATGGCTTGGTGACGCGCGGGTCTTCGTGTATGCGTGTCACCGACATTTCGAAATCGAGCGTGGTCTCGCAAACATCGGTAAATCCCGACACTGGCGCGGCCGACGTGGGAATGGCGGCGCACGCGAGCGGAATATGACCTTCACCAGCCAGCAGGCCCGAGGTTGGGTCGAGTCCGACCCATCCGGCACCGGGGAGGTAGGCTTCAGCCCAGGCGTGAAGATCGGTGAAATCCTTATCGGTGCCGCTGGGGCCGTCCAGGCCTTTTTGGTCGGCGACGAGTTGAATCAAATAGCCCGACGCAAAGCGCGCAGCGATACCGAAATGACGAAGAATTTGTACCAGCAGCCAGGCGCTGTCCCGACACGAACCCATGCGGCTTTGCAGCGTTTTTTCAGGCGTCTGCACGCCGGGTTCCATGCGGATCAGGTACTTGATGTCGTGTTGCAGCCGGGTATTCAGCGCGATGATGAAATCGATGGTGATGATCGGCTTGTTGAGGATCGTTTTGCGTGCGTCACTAATCCATGTCTTGAGCAATTCACCGGGTGGTTCGAGTTCCAGATATGCCTGTAGTTCGCGGGTATTTTCAGGCGTGTACGAAAACGGAAACTGTTCGGCATATTGTTCGATGAAAAAATCGAACGGATTGATGACCGTCATTTCGGCGACTAGATCCACCGTGATGCAAAGCTCGCGGGTTTTTTCCGGGAAGACCAGACGTGCCAGCCAGTTACCGTATGGATCCTGCTGCCAGTTGATGAAATGCTTTTCCGGCGCGACGGTGAGCGAATAACTTTCGATTGGCGTGCGGCAATGCGCGGCAGGGCGCAAGCGAACCTCGTGCGGCGAAAGATTGATCGCGCGATCGAATTTGTAGTGGGTTTTGTGGTGGAGTGCGACGCGAATGGTCATGAGTTTGCTATTCCATCCAGTCCGGATCCGGCAATTCCCCGAACACGCGCCGCAAACCGCCGCCCCAACGCTGCCTGAGCATCGAGAAATACGGGTCGCCTTCGCGTATGCGTTGCTGCACGCCCACGCGTAACGAATCGCGTGGATACCAGAGCATATCGATGGGCAGACCGACCGAGATATTTGACTTGATGGTGGAATCAAACGAGATCAGCACGCATTTGGCGGCTTCTTTTTGCGGCGTTCCGGGGGTGAGCACGCGATCCAGAATCGGCTTGCCGTATTTGGCTTCGCCCAACTGAAAGTAGGGCGTTTCATCGGATGCTTCAATGAAATTGCCCTGCGAATAAATATGAAACAGGCGCTCATCTTCGCCGGCGATCTGCCCGCCAACGATGATGTTTGCCGACGCCTCTATACCGCTTTGCATGAGCATTTTTCCGTCGCGCTGCTGCATTTCGCGCAGTGCGTCGCCGGCGAGCGTGGCGACATCGAACATGGACGTCACCGACCAGATCGTGGTCTCGTCCACAGGCGCTTTTTGATGCCGGTCGAGAATATTAATCACGCCCTGGGTAATGGCCAGATTGCCGCTGGACAGCAGGACAATGACGCGGTCGCCCTGTTTCTCGTAGACGCGCATTTTGCAGAACGTCGCGATGTGATCGACGCCCGCATTTGTACGCGAATCAGACGCAAAAATCATCCCTGAATCCAGGCGCAGGGCCACGCAATAAGTCATTTCAATTTCTCCGAGTACAAATTATTCTTCTGTTGGTGTTACAACAACTTCCGGTGCAAAAAACGCATCGTTTATTTCTTCGCCAAGGCGATCCGTGCCTTCGAGAAATTCAGTCAGGTATTCGTGAAGTCCGGTATGGAATATATTGCCGATGCGGCCAAATTGCAGTGCCGCGTAAATCTCGCCGGCCTGTCGCGTGGCTTCAGCGGATGAACGGTTTTGTACTTTGCAGAGAATGTCGTAGACATCGTGCATGCAGTAATGCAGAGAGCGCGGAATATCGATGCGCAGAATCAACAGTTCGGCAATGCGTACCGGGGTTACCGAGTCGCGATACACCTTGCGATACGATTCATACGCCGAGACCGAGCGCAGCACTGCAGACCACTGGTAATAATCCACCGCACCACCGACGTCGTCCACGCTGGGCAGCAACACATGGTATTTCACATCGAGCATGCGCGCGGTATTGTCGGCGCGTTCCATGTAGGTGCCGAGGCGGTTGAACTGGAAAGCGTCATCGCGGCGCATGGTGCCGAAAGTAACGCCGCGAAACAGGTGCGAACGTTCTTTCACCCATTCAAAAAATGTCGAGATGCCGCGTGCATACAGGCGATCCTCGTCCATATTCTGCATTTCGATCCACGTGGAATTGAGCACTTCCCACATTTCACTGGTGATCGATCCGCGTACGGCACGCGCATTTTCGCGGGCCTGCTTGGCGCAGTTGTAAATCGACGATGGATTCTCGGCATCGAGCGCCATGAAGTGCAGCACTTCCTTGGCGCACACAATCGAATGACGTCCGCTGAACGGAAACAGCGTGCCGGTGATATTGAGCGGTGCAAACCATTCCTGATCTTGTAAATCAGGGTCCTTGGTCAGCAGTGACATGCGGTAAGCCACGTCGAGAATGCGCGCGGTGTTTTCGGCGCGTTCAACGTTACGCGACATCCAGTACAGCATAGAGGCAGTGCGGCTTAGCATTAGTCGATCACCCAGGTATCTTTGACGCCGCCACCTTGCGACGAATTGACCACCAGCGAGCCCTCGCGCAGCGCCACGCGGGTGAGGCCGCCGGGCACGAAATTGACGGTCTTGCCCGAAAGAATATAGGGCCGCAAATCGATATGGCGCGGCACCAATCCTTTGCCGATAAAAGTTGGGCAGGTTGAAAGCGACAGGGTCGGCTGGGCGATGAAGCGCTCGGGGGCGTCTAGCACCCGGCGTTTGTAGCGCTCGCGTTCCTCTTTTGTCGACATCGGTCCCACCAACATGCCGTACCCGCCCGAACCCTGTGTTTCCTTGATGACCAGATCGGCCATGTTGGCGATCACGTAATCCAGATCGGTTTTGTTGGTGAGCATGTAGGTATGGACGTTCTTCAGTATTGGTTCCTCACCAAGATAGAAGCGAATCATTTCAGGTACATACGGGTAGAGGGATTTATCGTCCGCAACCCCGGTGCCGACCGCATTTGCCAGCGTGACGCGACCGGCGCGATAGGCGTTCATCAGGCCGGGGACGCCCAGCATCGAATCTGGCCGGAAAGCGAGCGGATCGATGAAGTCGTCGTCGATACGACGGTAAATGACATCGACTTTCTGCGGTCCTTGCGTGGTGCGCATGAATACGGTGTTGTCCTGCACAAACAAATCGATGCCCTCGACCAGTTCGATGCCCATCTGCTGTGCGAGGAACGCGTGTTCAAAGTATGCCGAGTTGAAGTTACCCGGCGTCATCAGCACGATGGTTGGATTGTCTACCCCGATGGGTGCGGCGTTGCGCAGGGTTTCGAGCAGCATGTCGGGGTAATGATCGACCGGGCGGATTGTTTGTGCCGCAAATAACTCCGGAAACAGCCGCATCATCATCTTGCGGTTTTCGAGCAAATAAGACACACCGGACGGCGTGCGAAGGTTATCTTCCAGCACGTAATACTCGCCATCAGCGTCTTTCACCAGGTCTATGCCCGCAACATGTGCATAAATGCCGCCGGGAACGTTAACGTGCATCATTTCGGGGCGAAACTGGCTATTTTCGAGCACCATATTGGCCGGAACCTTGCCAGCCTTCAGGATATTTTGATCGTGGTACACGTCGTGCAGGAATGCGTTCAACGCCGTGATGCGCTGCGTGAGACCCTTGGCGACTTCCTCCCATTTCTTGCCGGGAATCACATGCGGCACGATGTCAAACGGGATCAATCGCTCAGTGCCGGTGGTTTCGCCATATACAGCGAAGGTGATGCCAACGCGGTGAAACATCAAATCGGCGGCTTCGCGGTTCTGCGCGATTTTTTCCGGCGGCGTGTTTTTCAGCCAATCTGCAAATCCGGCGTATTGCGGACGCACGCTGCCATCAGCGGCATACATCTCGTTGTAAAAGGGTTTCAGCGCCATGAGAGGGATTTTTATTGGTTAGTTGGTTTGACAGCAAATTTGTGACACAGCGACTCAATGACACAAAGCAACCAGCATGCCTGAATATACCTTTTTTTCCATACCCAGCGCAGTAGCCCGAGTTTGCTTCGCATAAAATGGTGGCTATGCTGATCGAAAATTCTCATCAGGCTGACTCGGTTTCGGGTGTTCGGCAATTGCTTGGCAGTCGCGAAATTTCGGGCCGCGCACTGAATTTTGTCGAGACGGCAACGCAAGCCAGCGACCTCGGCGCCCGCCACCAGCTGCTGAGCCGCGCGCTGGAAACAGCTACCGTGCTGCTCAACATTGACGCCGATGATGAAACCATCGCCGCCGTGCTGGTTGTGCTTGGCGTGCCGCGCAAGGAACTCGATTCGGCAATCATCATTGAAGCGTTCGGGCTCCCCGTCTGGGAATTAATCAGCGGTGTGCTGCGGGCAGGGCGCATCGACAATATCGCGGCGCATCCCGGCGATGCGGCCAATAGCCCCAGCCTCGAAACCTTACGCAAGATGTTGCTGGCACTTGCCGATGATGTGCGCGTAGTGCTCATCAAACTGGCAGAACGCGTCGTGTTCATGCGTTCCATTACCAAAGCCGACGACGCAACGCGCCGCGCAGCTGGGCAGCAAAGCAGGGATTTATTCGCGCCGCTGGCCAATCGCCTCGGTGTGTTCCAGATCAAGTGGGAGCTGGAAGAT
>JANYFH010000041.1 GCA_025362705.1 Betaproteobacteria bacterium | reverse complement strand
AATCCCAATCCTTGTCCGCGCCTTCAACGCCGGTATTGCGCGGGCTGGTATCGGTAGCGACCAACATCAGACCGTACTCAGCCGCGAACCGCTGCGCACCGGTTTTGATCATGAAGGTTTCTTCAGTGGCCGTGAGGCCAGCGAGAAAAAAAAGCACCGGCACCGGGGCAAGTTTGGCCTGCGGCGGTTGATATACCGAAAACCGCATCGGCAAACCAATGACAGCGGAAGCGTGCGAATAAAAACCCTGCACGCCACCAAAGCAGGCGTGCTCGCTGACGATTTCAAGCATCAATAAATGACGACCGAACGAATCGACTCGCCACTTTTCATCAACGCAAAGCCATCATTGATTTTTTCCAGCGGCAAGGTGTGCGTAATCAAATCATCGATATTGAGTTTGCCTTCCATGTACCAATCGACAATCTTTGGCACGTCGGTACGCCCGCGCGCACCGCCGAATGCCGAGCCTTCCCACTTACGACCCGTAACGAGTTGAAAAGGTCGCGTGCTGATTTCGGCACCCGACTCCGCCACGCCGATGATGATCGAGCGCCCCCAGCCCTTGTGACAACACTCCAGTGCCTGTCGCATCGTCTTGGTGTTACCGATGCATTCAAAACTGTAATCCGCGCCGCCATCGGTGATCTGGACAATTGCATCAACCACGTTTTCCGTGTCTTTCGGATTGATGAAGTGCGTCATGCCGAATTTTCGTGCCAACGCTTCGCGCTTCGGATTTAGATCGACGCCGATTATTTTGTCGGCGCCTACCATCTTCGCGCCCTGAATTACATTCAATCCAATGCCGCCCAGTCCGAACACAACGACATTCGCGCCAGCCTCGACCTTGGCTGTAAAGATCACCGCGCCAACACCGGTCGTAACGCCACAGCCGATATAGCAGACCTTATCGAATGGCGCGTCTTCACGGATTTTTGCCAGCGCGATTTCAGGCACGACGATGTAGTTCGAAAACGTGGACGTGCCCATGTAGTGAAAAATCGGTTTGCCGTCGATTGAAAAACGGCTGGTTGCGTCCGGCATCAGACCCTTGCCCTGCGTAGCACGGATCGATTGGCAGAGATTGGTTTTTCGCGACAGGCAGAATTTGCATTGACGGCATTCCGGTGTGTAGAGCGGAATGACATGATCATTTTTTTTCAAACTGCTCACCCCCGCACCCACGTCCACCACCACGCCTGCGCCTTCGTGGCCGAGTATCGACGGAAATATTCCTTCCGCATCGGCGCCCGAGAGTGTGTAGTAGTCAGTGTGGCAAATACCGGTGGCTTTTATTTCCACCAGCACTTCTCCGGCCTGCGGGCCTTGCAGGTCGACTTCTTCAATTGTGAGCGGAGCACCGGCTTGCCAGGCGATGGCGGCTTTGGTTTTCATGCTTGTTCCTTGTCGGAGGGAAATAAGTAATTCACGCTGCACGCGACTGTGCGATGCTATTTCGCGGCAGCTTCTTCGCCAATCACGTCTGCGCCTTTGGGGGGCACGAAAACAAATTCCCTGGGATCAACTTTTGGATTGCGTTCGAATTTCGAGAAATTCAGACGTGTGCGATTGCCGAAGGCATCGTTCAATTCCATTGCTGCCAGTTGCCCTTTGCTAAAACCGAGCCGGAATTTTTCAATGCCCGCATCTTTCTGGCGGGGGATCGCGTCGAGCCAGGTGAGTCCATCCGTATCCGCCGAAGCCACCAGCGTGAATGCGTTTTCGATATCACCCTTGCCCGCGAGCAACGCGGCAGGTGTATTTGAGAACGCCTGCTCAAATTTTTTGACAGTAACCTGATTCAAATCCTGATCGAAAAACGAAACTTTCTTGCCGTCGCCGACGATCACCTGCGCCGGCTTTTCGTACTGAAAGCGAAACTTGCCGGGGCGGACAAAGGTCAGCGTGCCGCTGGTACGCTGGGTTGTCTTGCCTTTGGCATCGATGACCACTTGTTCAAAATTTGCGCGGCCCGACTGCGTGGAGGAAGTGAACGACTGGAAATCGGATATGGCGCTGGCGGCAGCTGAAAGCGAAAATATTGCGACGGCCATTCCAACTGAAACGGGAATGGCAAACCTGGAAATGCGTTTAAAGTTGAATTGCATCTTCTTCAGCCGCCTTCGGCATTGCGGTTCGGCGCAAGAATTTCACGATTGCCATTGGTCTGCATCGAAGATACCAGGCCGGCCTTTTCCATATCCTCCAGAAGCCGCGCTGCGCGGTTGTAGCCGATACGCAAATGCCGCTGCACTAATGAAATCGAGGCGCGCTTGTTCTGCAGTACGACCTGCACCGCCTGATCGTAGAGTACGTCCGCTTCACCGCCACTGCCACCTTCACCCATGCTTTCCAGCATCGTTTCTTCCGGCGCATCCAGAATACCGTCGATATATTGCGGGCCACCCTGCTTTTTCAAATGCTCGACCACCCGATGCACTTCGGCATCGCCCACAAAGGCACCATGCACGCGCTGCGGCATGCCCGAACCGGGCGGCAGATAGAGCATATCCCCTTGGCCCAGCAATGCTTCCGCGCCCTGCTGGTCAAGGATGGTACGCGAATCAATTTTGGAAGAAACCTGGAAGGCGACGCGTGTCGGCACATTTGCCTTGATGAGTCCGGTTATCACGTCAACGCTCGGGCGCTGGGTTGCGAGGACAAGGTGGATTCCAGATGCCCGCGCCTTTTGCGCCAGCCGCGCAATCAACTCTTCAACTTTCTTTCCGACGACCATCATCATGTCGGCAAGCTCATCGATCACGACTACAATCAGCGGCAATGGCTCCAATGGCTCCGGCGCATCCGGGGTCAATGAAAAAGGGTGCGGCAGCGGCTGGCCTTTTTCTTTCGCGTCACGCACCTTGGTGTTGTAACCCGCCAGATTGCGCACACCAACGGCACTCATGAGCTTGTAACGCCTGTCCATCTCGGCCACACACCAGTTCAGCGCGTAGGCGGCGTGCTTCATGTCAGTGACAACCGGTGCGAGCAAATGCGGGATGCTTTCATAGACCGACAGCTCAAGCATTTTCGGGTCGATCAAAATCAACCGTACTTCGTTCGCCGTGGCTTTGTAGAGCAGCGACAGAATCATGGCGTTGATTGCCACCGACTTTCCCGAACCTGTGGTTCCGGCCACCAGCACGTGCGGCATTTTCGCAAGATCCGTAACAACAGGACGACCAGCGATATCTTTGCCCATTGCAATGGCGAGTTTCGAATTCATGTCGGCGTAAACGGTCGATCCCAGAATTTCGGAGAGGCGGACGATTTCGCGTTTCGGGTTTGGAATTTCCAGACCCATGTGCGAAGTGCCGGGTATGGTTTCGACGACACGAATGGA
>JANYFH010000019.1 GCA_025362705.1 Betaproteobacteria bacterium | reverse complement strand
GGCGACGGCTTGACCACGGCCCGCGCGGTAGGCGACAAGTTAGGCATCGACGAAGTCCACGGTGAAGTAAAACCTGCCGACAAGCTGGCGCTCGTTGAGAAATTTCAGCGCGAGGGTCGCTTCGTGGCGATGGCGGGAGATGGTATTAACGATGCGCCCGCGCTGGCAAAAGCCGATGTCGGCGTGGCGATGGGCACGGGAACGGATGTAGCCATGAACAGCGCGCAGGTCACACTGATTAAAGGCGATTTGCGTGGCATAGTGCGCGCCCGCAGTATCTCGGAGGCGACCATTGCCAATATGCGTCAAAACCTCGCCTTTGCATTCGTCTACAACGCCATGGGCGTGCCGCTGGCGGCGGGCGTCCTGTATCCAATGACCGGATGGTTACTGTCGCCGATGATCGCCGCGCTGGCGATGAGTTTGAGTTCCGCGTCTGTGATTTTTAATGCACTACGTCTAAAAGGAAAAAAACATGAAGGCAATAAGAGTGTTTGATAAAACCGCATTGCTCGTAGGATGGTTGATTGTAGGTGGCATCGGGGTAAGCCATGCCGAGCTCGTCGAGATCAAATGGACGGACGGCGCGTTTGTACATAAGGCGACGGTTGCCCCGAAGAAATTTCTGGAGGTGTGCGGGAAATTGAAGAAGGACGAAAACGTTTCCTGGAGCTATAAGGGGAATGCGTCCACCGACTTCAATATTCACTATCACGTGGGTAAGGACGTCGTCTATCCGGAGAATCGCAAGGAAACCGTTAGCGCGGAAGGGACGTTGCGCGTTTCGCTGGATCAAGATTTCTGCTGGATGTGGACAAACAAAGCGGCGCAGGCCGTCGAGATCGAGGTCAACCTTCAACAGGCGAAAACCGCAAAGTAGTGGATCAAAACCGGAACAAATGACTGCGCTACGATGTCGTTTTCACTTGAATGCTTTGATCAGCGCATCAAGCTGTGTGCGAAGCGATTTGTCATGGGGTGTGATGGCGGGTATCTGGCGAGTGACTCCGAGCAACTCGTAGACCGCCATTTGGGCTGCACGTACCGAATACTCCACCGTAAAAACGACATCGTCCGGAATTTCAACGAACTGGCTGATGAACGCCAGATTTCTCGAGCCGCGAGGCACGGGCAACGGTCGATCGACGCGCAGGCGTGGCATGAACATGCTCGTGATGTAAGGCATTCGGCAAGGAATGCAGTTGGCCGATTCAACGCTTTCCAGGTCGAATCGCAGGTGACCACAAAGTTCCTGCAAGATTTCCGCGCCGTTGCACTCCGCCATCGCCTTTGGAACGAAATTGCCGACGCGATCTGGAAATAGAGAGTATCCCCAGAACACCTGCACATCGGTGGGCTGGTCGGGGAAGTGGGGTTGATGGGCCAACACAATCGACATTAACCAATTCGAGTCTTTAAATGTCACCAGCCCGCCGATGCCCGCTTCATTGCCGGTGAAATCCTTCATCTTGTCGAAGAACATGGGATTCTTCAACGTGACCGTAAATGACTCCCAACACGACTGCGCAATACAGCCATTGAAGGCTGCGGGATTGCCGAACTCCGGTCGACCTTGTGCCAGCTTTTCCCAGAGCGTCCAGCCGCCGCTTTCCACTTTGGTCAGCCTCCCCGGCGCGCTCGTCATCGAGCCCAAGCTGGATGCATCGGTCATGGACCCGTTTTGCAGGAACACAAGGTCACCGTCATTCAGGGCAATTACTTCATCTATGCCCGAGCGTTGGCAATGAATGCCGGTCACCACAAACTGGCCGGCTTCGGTCTTGTGTTCCAGGTCTGTCACCTTGCAATCTGTGACCAAACAGACGCCTTGCGCTACGAGCCAGGCCTGCAACGGCAGGACCAGGGAGTCATACTGGTTGTAGATGGTTCGCTTGACGCCAGCCAGTGTCTCAATGCGGGAAAACTCGAGCATGAAGCGATGCAAGTAACGCTTGAATTCAACTGCGCTGTGCCACGGCTGGAAGGCGAATGTAGTCGCCCACATGTACCAGAATTCGGTTTCGAAGAAATGGGGCGAAAGCCAGTCGGTGATGCAACTTGCGGCTAAAGTCTCTTCGTTGGCGTTCGTGAGCTTCAGCAGTTCGATACGATCCTGCATGGAGAATCCCATGGATGTCACCGGGACCCTCGCGCGACGCCTGTCTACCAGCCTCGCCAACGAATGCGCTGCGTGCTCTTTATTGAATTCAACGGTCTCGTCGTAGACCGACATGCCCTCGTTGTGCAGTGAGGGAATCGATTTATAAAGATCCCAAGTACACTCGTAATTGTCGGTGGTCAACATGCGGCCGCCACGCAATGAATACCCGCGCCCCGGATCTCCAGCTCCATCCAGACTGCCCCCCAAAATGGGAGATGCTTCGAGGATAGAAATATTTCTGCCGGGCACATCACCATCGCGAATCATGAAGGCAGCAGCCGCCAGCGATCCGATGCCGCCACCTATAAGATAGGCTTTTGATAAGGTGTTCATGGAGCCCTGACTCGAAAATAACCCGATCGCGCAACAAGATGCTTCATTTGTGCCGAAGCGTGGAGCGTCATCGGATGCAACGTAAAGCCAGGTCGCGGAGAGATATACGCTGACATGTCGTGCGCAAGTTCGAGCTGCCCATCAGAAGCCTCTGCGAGCAACGCGATCATCAAATTCTCCAGCGCGATCACGCGAATGCGAAGTTGCTCGAATTCGGCATTTGTCACGTCG
>JANYFH010000421.1 GCA_025362705.1 Betaproteobacteria bacterium | reverse complement strand
GCGCTGCCACGCCCAGCCAATAATCGAAGTCGCGGCCGCCCGCGCGCCGGAGTTCGAGCGGCGCAAGCAGATTGAATGCATTGTCTGCCTGTTTGTTTTCGATGAGAGCCTTCGCCTGCGCCACTGGATCAGTGGGCTGGCTGCTCGCCGGTGTCGCAACTGTGACTGCGAGCAGCAACAATAAGCTCAATCTGAAAAACCACAGGTATCCGGAAAGTGGGTACATCGAAAGCACTCCCATATTTTGGTGTTGTGTTCCGCATGATCAGTTACTTTGATCTGTGGAGTCTGCACGGTGTAGTCTACCGCCATCGAATTGATATGTCAGCCGTGTTCGTCGCAAATCTGTTGCGCAAACGCAATGGCTGGAGTAAAAACGGTGTTACCTGCAATTTTGTTTCAGTGGGCGTTCGGTTGCCCAATTGTTGCCCAAGGGAAATAGCATGCACAAGAAAAACAGTGTGGGTGTTGCGCAAGGTTTGTCGCGATGGATGCTTGCCATAAATGCGGCTTGTCTAGCGATCATGTTCGGCATGTTTTCCAATGCGGCGCAAGCAGTACCATCGATCAGCGGCTGCCCGATTTTTCCGGCGAACAATTATTGGAACGCGCGCGTGGACACGCTGCCTGTGCACCCCAGCTCAGTCAATTGGGTGAACAGCATCGGCGCTGGAACAACTCTGCACCCTGACTGGAGCAACAACCTTTCCGATGGATTTGGGTTCTTCATCGATCTCGTTCCGGGCACCCAGCCGCCGGTGCCGATCACCTTCACCGGCAACCCGGCGCAAACCGATACCGGACCGTTTCCAATTCCTCCTTCTTCAGTGCATGGCAACAATAATGGCGACCGCGAGGTCGTCGTCGTTGATACCACACGCTGCTTGCTCTACGAAATGTTTGCCACGCCCAACGGTGGCGGAACCAGCTGGACGGCTTCAGCAATGGCGAAATTCGATCTCATGTCGAACACATTGCGTCCTGACGGTCTGTTATCTGCTGATCAGGCGGGCTTGCCGTTCTTGCCGGGGCTGATGCGTTATGAGGAACTAGCCGGCGGAGATATCGCTCACGCCATACGCTTCACATCACGCAGTGTGTGGGGTCTTTCCGGGGTTACGCCAAAATACATCTGGCCCGCACGTCACGCATCGGGAAACGTCGACAATCCGGCTTTCCCGCCGATGGGCGCACGCTTTCGTTTGAATCCCATGTTCGACATTTCCGGATTCGATCCGCGCACGCAGATCGTGTTGCGGGCGTTCAAGAAATACGGGCTGGTGCTGGCGAGTGGCGGCGGTGACTGGTTTTTGCAGGGCGTGTCGGACGTCGGTTGGCCCGATGCGGTCATCGGCGAAATCCGCTCCATTGCCGGCGGCAATTTCGAAGCCGTCGATACCTTGCTGATGCAAATTAATCCAAACAGCGCCCAGAGCGTAATATTTGGTGCTCCACCGGAGGCACCAGCCAACCTCGTTGCGGTCTCCGGTAGTGCGCAGGTGACATTCACGTTCAATCCGTCTGCGGCCAACGCAGCGGCGCCGATCACTGGCTACACCGTCACCTGCCAACCCGGCAACTTCACTGCGACCGGCATGAACTCGCCTATCACGATCACTGGCTTGAGCAACGGAACCCTGTATGCATGCGCGGTAAACGCGGTCAACGCCGCAGGTACCGGCGCATCGTCCAATACTGTCAACGTGACGCCGGGAACAGCAACTATTCCAGATGATGGATTTCCTGCCAGGGCGAATATTCCTGTTGCCTGGGTGCAGCCTCTCAGTTCCAACGCGCAGTGGTCTGTCGCCAGCGACGCGGCTTATGCCGGAAGTTTCAGCCTCAAATCGGGATTTGCCAGCACACACCAGCGGTCGGATATTTATTACTCGGCCAACGTGGTTGCCGGCAGCGTCAGCTTTGCGCGCAAGGTGTCGAGTCTGGCTAATGTCGATTTCCTGCAATTTTTTATTGATGGCGTATTGCAGGGGGCCTGGTCTGGCGACATGGATTGGTCGATCGTGAATTACACGGTTCCCGCCGGGACGCATACTTTTCTATGGCGTTATATGAAGGATTCCACGGTTCCGTTTGGTGCCGACGCGGCATGGATTGACAGTGTCGTGTTACCGCACGCTGCGCCATGCCGGTTCCAGCTGCAACAACGAAAGTGCCTGTCCGAATAGAACAGTGCAGATCGTTTGTAATGTGTGTTTACTGTAACGTTACTACACCGCGTCCAATCTCGATCACGCGGCCGCTGACAAAAATCTGCTTGCTCGCATCCACGCGCAATCCGAGATGACACGCGCGATTGACCATCTCACCCTGCTCAATTTTGTACTCGAGCGGGAGCGCTGTATTTTGCCCGATGAACCAGCCGCCCAGATTGGCTGTGGCGGAGCCGGTGCCCGGGTCTTCAACAATACCGCCGTGCTTCATGAAGAAAAATCGCGACAGCAATTTGCCTTCGCCATTCTGCGCGAACACATACGCCATCGAGCGACCGACGACGCTACTGA
Organism: Betaproteobacteria bacterium; assembly: GCA_025362705.1. GTDB lineage: Bacteria > Pseudomonadota > Gammaproteobacteria > Burkholderiales > Usitatibacteraceae > UKL13-2. The sequence goes on along the minus strand of JANYFH010000421.1, from coordinate 2,593 downwards.
TCGACGTGAGCAGTTCGGTTTTGGGATTGGCGCGTCGGACCGCATCCGTGCTGGCGAGTGGCACAATGAGTTGCTCGGAACCGGTGTTTACCCAGCGCGCACCATCGAGTATGTCTGCGGGCGCGAGTCCAAGAATTGCAGCCAATTCTGCTTTCGAGCGATCAATTTCACGAAACGCTGGCGGGTTCGCCGAGAGCGTCCATACGTCTCCGGCCGCGACGACAGGAATTAACCCGGCTTTCATTTCCAGCGAAATGGCGTCACCCATGTTGAATAGTTCACGCACAACGTGGGCGCTGCCCAGCGTAGGATGGCCGGCGAAAGGCATTTCAAAAGTCGGTGTGAAAATGCGTACGCGTGCAGAAGCACAATCGCTGGCAAAAATAAAGGTGGTTTCGGATAGATTGAATTGCAGAGCCAGCGCCTGCATCTGGACATCACTGAGTTCGATGCCGGATTCGAACACGCAAAGCGGATTACCACCGAAAATGGATTCGGCGAAGACGTTGACGAGCCGGTATGGGTAGTTGCGCATGAACGGTTGACGTAAAGTTTGGTCTTAACGGTAGTTTTATTGAAAGGTAATGAATAGCATACCTGATGAAACCATTACTGTTGTCGTCGCGTATGTGTTTTGCAGGAAGTACGAAACTAAATGCAAGGCAAGGCTGTGTATTTCGACTGATGACACAACAACTTGTTGAAGAGGAGACAACCGTGTTCAAGACGTTACCCCGAATCATCCTGATCGCCGCCATCGGCCTGTCTGGCTATGCTTTTGTGCAAGCGCAATCCTCGGCGCCCGCGGCGAAGGCCAAACCTGCGGTCACCGCCGTTGCCACCTTTGCAGGCGGATGTTTCTGGTGCATGGAAGGCCCGTTTGACGCGCTCGATGGCGTGATCTCCACCACCTCCGGCTATACCGGCGGCAACAAGAAAGATCCGACTTATCAGGAAGTTTCCAGCGGCTGGACCGGGCACGCCGAAGCCGTACAGATTTTGTACGACCCGGCCAAGGTCACCTACGAAAAACTGCTCGATGTGTTCTGGCACAACATCGATCCGCTCGCTGCGAACCGGCAATTTTGTGATTCGGGATCGCAGTACCGCAGCGGTATTTTTTATCAGGATGACGCGCAGAAAAAAGCAGCCGAGGCCTCAAAGGCAGCGGTCGATAAAGCCAAGCCATTCAAAGGCACCATCGTCACCGAAATTACAGCGGCCACCACTTTTTACGCGGCTGAAGATTATCACCAGGATTACTACCTGAAAAATCCGGTGCGCTACCGTTTTTATCGCCAAGGCTGCGGACGCGATGCGCGTCTGAAAGAGCTGTGGGGCGATAAAGCCGGGCACTAGGCCAGACTGTAGTCGGGCGCTGATATTGCCCCGACTCTAATTCGGGAATAGACTCCCCCTCACATTCCAAACGGAGGGGAATCATGAACACAAAATTTATCGTTTCGTCGCTGGTGATGGCGGTTGCGTCGTTAATTACGGGTTTTCTGATCCACGCGGTTGCGCTGCACAGCGCCTACGCGAGTCTGCCGAACCTGTACCGCTCCGAATCAAGCCAGATGGAATATATGCCGTTCATGTTGCTGCACCACCTGCTCATCGGCATTGGACTGACCTGGATCTATCGGCGCGGACATGAGGCAGGCAAAGGGTTCCTGGCACAGGGCGCGCGCTTCGGTGCCGCTATCGCAGTCGTCTCTACTATCCCGACGTTCCTTGTCTATTTTGCCGTTCAGCCGATGCCGTCGGACGTGGTCGCGCAGCAGATCGTGTTCAGTTCCATCGCCATGCTGGTGCTCGGAATGATTGTGGCGTGGCTGAATAAATCGTAGCATTAAATTGAAACGCCATGACTGGTGCGGCGTCCGGAGCATTATTGCCCGGAACGCCCCGCCAGTTATAGTGTTTTATGCGATTATGCTACGGCAATCGCAACCTGTTTCGGATTACTTCGCCCGCTTCACAAAATCCCGCAAATGCTTCGCCTGTGCCTTCAGCGACGGCATGTGGATGTACATCATGTGCCCCGCCTCGTAGTAATGCAGATCAAGATTGCCAACCAGGCTCTTGTCCAGCGCCATGTGGTTCAGCACGTAGTCGGTCGCGTAATGTGGCGTGGCCAAATCGAAATATCCTGAACCCACGTACACTTTCATGTGCGGATTCATGTTCATGGATTTCCGCAATGTTTCGGCGACGTTCAGGTGGTGATTGTCAGCACCGAAATTCCACGTCAGGTAAAGCTGCGAAATCACTTTGTATGGCGTATCGCTTTCAAACTTCAATTCACGCCGTACATAATCGTTGAGGCAAGCCGCATAGGCGCCATCGAGATTGCTGTGCGCCGGATCGTATTCGATGTTCTCGCCCGCAGCATCGCGGTCAATGCCCTTGAAGCGGCTGTCGAGTCGGCCCACAGTGCGATGTTCATCGCGGCACAGCTCTTTGCAAAAGCGATGGATGCTGATGCGCAGATTGGATTGTTCAATGTAGGGAATCGACAAGCCGGTGTAGTGGCTGATTTTCTTGGCGACCGCGGTGCGCTTTGCAGCTGGCAACTTATCACCCTGAAATA
>JANYFH010000387.1 GCA_025362705.1 Betaproteobacteria bacterium | reverse complement strand
TAAGGAGAGCTGGTCTTCAGTTAGTCGTCGTCCGTCGACGCCGCGCGCGTTGCCGCTGCGAGCCTGATCATTAAATTGGTTCGCCGCCAATGCAACCTTTGCGCCTGGGTTACCCGCTGCGGCAGCCTCTGCGTAGAGCCGTGCTGCGTCCGCGGCAGTGACGTTCGTTACTGCAAACCCATCGCACATCGCCGTGACTCGATTGAACGCTTCGATGCGCTTCTGATTGTTGGGATCGTTTTCTTTTAGGCGGTTTTGAAAGCGCTCCCGATCAGCGTCAGTCGCACCTTGTGCACCGCGGGTGCGTCCTACGCATGTTTCGATCGCAACTGCCGCGAAATATTTTGTTTCGGCGTCCGCGCCTTCAGGATTCGCCATATAGCGATCATAAAACGGCTTCAGCGTCAGCGCTTTTTCAAACTCGATGGCAAGCGCGCTCTTGAGTGGTACGACAATGCGTGTACCAGTTGCGATGGAAACGGGTAATGCCTTCGGTGCGAGATTCGGCAACGCACTGGCGTTGCTTGCTTTTGGAGAAGTGTCGACCGAAGTCGTTGTAGCCGTCACCGTTGCGGCGGAGTCTATGCTGCCTTCAGGCCGAACAAGGTACCAAGCCGATGCCACCACCAAGCCACACGCCGCCAGAATCAGCAGTAGAGTTCGATTCATTTTCGTTCTTACTCGTTCTTACAATTAGCGAAAGTCCATGTTAACGGAAATGTGCAGCGCACAAACGAAAAACGGGGCACACGGCCCCGTTGGTAAGCGAAAAAAATGTAACTAGTTGTGCAGGATTTTGGACAAAAAATCCTGTGTCCGCTGCTTTCGCGGCGAACCAAAGAAATCATCCTTGGTGCAATCCTCCAGAATCGTGCCGCCTTTTTCCATGAATATCACGCGGTCCGCAACCTTTTTGGCAAAACCCATTTCATGCGTCACAACCATCATCGTCATACCTTCCTTGGCGAGTTCGACCATGACATCCAGCACCTCGTTGATCATTTCCGGATCAAGCGCTGAGGTCGGCTCGTCGAACAACATCGCAATCGGTTCCATCGACAATGCACGTGCAATTGCGACCCGTTGCTGTTGGCCGCCGGAAAGTTGCGCCGGGTATTTGTCTTTGTGTTCGATGAGACCGACGCGATCGAGCAGTTTGAGCCCCTTTTCACGTGCAGCATCTTCGGGTCGGCCAAGCACTTTGGTTTGCGCCATCACCAGGTTTTGCGTCACGCTCATGTGCGGGAAAAGCTCAAAGTTCTGAAACACCATTCCGACGCGAGAGCGCAATTTTGCGAGATTGGCGTTCTTTGCGCCCACCGAGATACCGTCAACTATAATTTCGCCCTTTTGAAATGGCTCAAGTCCGTTGACGGTCTTGATAAGCGTGGATTTTCCCGAACCGGAAGGACCGCACACGACCACCACTTCACCTTTGGTAACGTTGGTCGTGCAATCGACCAGCACCTGTTTTTCACCATACCATTTACTGACGTTTTTGATCTCGATCATAGCCATAATTTTTCCTTGAATTTTTCGCGTACAACTGAATTTTTCTTCGAACTAGTACGAGTATTTAAGCGCCACCGGGTTTGAAGCCAGGTCCATTCAGGGTCAGGTCTTTCGTCACGGCGCGCTGGCGCGTTGGATCCATGTGATTTTGAATATATTTCACCAGCTTCGATGCGCTAAAGCAGATCACCAGAAACACGAGAGCCACAAAGATATACAACTCGACGATCCGGCCCGTTAACTGTCCGGCCTTGCTGGCAGCACCCAGAAAATCCTTCAGGCCTACAACATAAACAAGCGACGTATCCTGAAACAGGATGATTGCCTGCGTGAGCATGATCGGAATCATATTGCGGAAGGCCTGAGGCAGCACCACATAGCCCATCGACTGCCAATAGTTGAGCCCTAATGCGTAGGCTGCCCACGGTTGTCCGCGTGGCACCGACTGAATGCCGGCCCGTATGATCTCGGAGTAGTAGGCCGACTCCACCATGATGAAGGCAACGATGGCAGATGTGAATGGCCCCACGGCCTCACCTTGTTGGCCGGTTAATTTTTGCATTAATACGGGCGTTAAAAAATAAAACCAGAAAATCGCCATGATGAACGGAATCGAGCGGATCAAATTGACGAATCCTGCCGCAGGATAAGACAACATTTTGAAACTCGATAGCCGCGCCATTGCGAGCAGCGTGCCAAAAAAAATGCCACCTACCAATGCGATGCCGAACAACTCCAGCGATAGCAACAACCCACTCCACAAAATCGGCAGGCTCTTGACGATAATGCTGAAATCAAATTCACCCATGATCAGTGCCCTCCCTGCGAAACATAGCCAGGCACAGCGACTTTATGTTCAATAAGGTGCATCAGGAAAATGACAGTAAGCGTGATGATGATGTAAATGAGTGTTGCGACCGAGAAAGACTCAAACGTGCGAAACGTGTATTCGGAAATTTGTCGGCTTTGCGCGGTTAATTCCAGAATGCCGATGGTCAGTGCCGTCGAAGAATTTTTGAAAATAGTGAGAAACTCTGACGTCATCGGTGGAATGATGAGTCTGAATGCCATCGGCAGGAGAACGTATTTATAAACCTGCGGCAAGGTGAAACCCATCGCCAACCCGGCGTTGGTTTGTCCCTTGGGCAGCGATTCAATTCCAGCGCGTACTTGCTCGGCCACGCGAGAAGCCGTGTACAGCCCCAGGCAGAGAACCGCAGCAGTAAATTCCCACAGGCTGAACTGAGCGAAGGGGAGCGTAATGAGGTTTGGATATGTTCCTTTGAGCCAATCGCCAAGCTCCGCAGGAACGATTTCCGGCATCACGAAATACCAAAGGAACATTTGCACCAGCAGTGGGATATTGCGGAAAATCTCCACGTACGTGGTCGCGATCAGGCGCGGGATTTTCAATGGAACCGTGCGGAGCACGCCAATGATTGAACCCAACACGAAAGCAATAATCCATGCAGAGATGGACACCAACATCGTCCACATCAGGCCAGACATCATCCAGCCAAGATAGGTCATGCCGCCGGATGGCGCTTGTTCAAGCAGGAATTTCCAATCCATATTGCGCTCCTATCGCACAGCGAAAAATAGCGTTCGCCGTGGCGATTCTGGTGATCGTATTGTTGTCTCGTTATGGCGGGGTGACTTCTATCGCGTGATTGAACGGTACGTCCACCTGGAACAGCGGCCTACCCCACGCGATCATCGGCTACAAACGAAAAGGGGAACCGATTCCTCGATTCCCCTTGCTTGAACTGCTTACTCCGGAAGCGCCTGGAGTTGGAAGCCAACTTTCAATAGTGGGCTCATTGGCATGCCGATGGTTTCACCCGATGGCAATTTACCGATAAACCACTTCTCGTAGATTTTGTTGATTTCGCCAGAACGCATCAGACCTGACAGCGCACGATTAGCAACGATTGCGAAGTCGGCATCGTTCTTTCTGAACATGATGCCGTAGGGGTCATACGAAAGGTAATCGCCGACCACGTCGAAGTCTTTCGGCTTTTTGGCTTTTGCGATCAGGCCATAAAGCAGCACGTCGTCCATCGAAAACGCAGCGGCACGACCAGATTCGACGGTCAGGAATGATTCAGCATGATCCTTGGCGTTCAGGAATTTGATGCCCAGATTTTCCTTATCTGACAGCGCTTTGATGACGCGTTCGTTGGTAGTGCCCTGCGTGACAACAACGGTCTTGCCTTTCAAATCCTTATACGATTTGATTTTGGATGATTTTTTCACCAGCAGTTTGGTACCGGTCACGAAGGTAACTGGTGCAAATGCAACCTGCTTTTGACGGGTCAGGTTATTGGTGGTCGAGCCGCATTCCATGTCGATGGTGCCGTTCGACATCAAGGGGATGCGTGTCTGCGACGTTACCGGATTGGTGTTGACCTTAAGCGTTGGCATCATCAATTCTTTTTTGACTTCCTCGACGATCGCCATGCAAAGGTCGATCGAATAACCAATCGGCTGCTGCTTATCGTCAAGGTAGGAAAACGGAATTGAAGTTTCGCGAATGCCGAGTGTGATCGTGCCGGAATCCTTAATTTTCTTTAGTGTGCCGACCAATTCCTGTGCGACAACCGGCGCGGCCAAAAACGTTGACGCCAGCAAGCAGGCAGTCAATTTGGAGAGTGTGGAAAACTTCATATTGTGATACTCCTATTGATGTGTTGATTGGTACTTGATGGCAATTCTTATGGTCAATGACTATCCATTGATATTACGCTTTATTTCTAAAATCAGTGTAGCGCATCTGCGCCCCGCAATCTAGCTGTCAGCTTAACCAATTAGCAATGCCGCCGCGATCCGTCGTCCCTCGCTCATGAGCACCGTGTAGGTGCGACATGCGGCAGGTGTATCCATCACCTCAAAACCGATACGGACCTCTGTAAATGTCTTCATCAGCAGGCGATCCGGGAAGCGAAACAGGGCACCCGATCCGAAGACGACCAATTCCGGCTTCAACGCGAGCAGCTCCACGAAATCGGCGGAGCACAAAGACAGTGCGGATAAAGGCGCCGAAGTGGAGCACGATGCAATTCGCCACGGGTTGATGAGTTTGTCTGGCAAAACGATAAGCGGGCTAGTGATCTTCATCCCATTGACCGCAACAAAGCCGTTGCCGTGACCAGTGATGGCATTGAAACCGGTAGTAATATCGAGGTGTAGTTTCACGAGTGACGATTTGGATTTGCTAGAATGAAGATATTGCGCTGCACAAAATAGTGCAAGCATCTAATTATTATAGCCATTCACGAAGTCCGTCCCAAGCCACTCAGCGCGACCACAGCCAATATGAACCACGAATTCTCTCGCATCAAACGTCTTCCCCCATACGTTTTCAATATCACTTCCGAGCTGAAAATGGCGGCTCGCCGTCGCGGCGAAGACATCATCGATATGTCGATGGGCAATCCGGACGGCGCCACGCCACAACATATTGTCGATAAACTTGTCGAAGCATCAAAACGGCCAAATACACATGGCTATTCAGTGTCGAAAGGCATTCCACGATTACGCAAAGCCATCACTGATTGGTACAAGCGCCGTTTCGATGTCGAGTTCGATCCTGATTCGGAAGCGATCGTCACCATTGGCTCCAAGGAAGGTCTGGCGCACCTGATGCTCGCAACGCTCGATAGTGGCGACACAGTACTTGTACCCAACCCGAGTTATCCCATCCACATATATGGTGCCGTGATCGCAGGTGCCCAGATCAAACATGTACGCATGACCGAAGGCGTGGATTTTTTTGAGGAAGCCGAGCGCGCGATTCGCGAGACCTATCCGAAGCCGAAGATGCTGATCCTGGGATTTCCTTCCAACCCAACTGCCATGTGTGTAGAGCTGGATTTTTTCGAGCGCATTATCGCGCTGGCCAAGGCGAACAACGTACTGGTGGTTCACGATCTGGCGTATGCCGACATCACCTTTGACGGCTGGAAAGCGCCGTCGATTATGCAAGTGCCTGGCGCGCGCGATGTTGCGGTTGAATTTTTCACCATGTCAAAAAGCTACAACATGGCGGGCTGGCGTATCGGCTTTATGGTGGGTAACAAGGAACTGGTCGCAGCTTTGGCGAAGATGAAGGGCTATCACGATTACGGCACCTTCACACCAATCCAGATCGCCGCCATTGCCGCACTGGACGGACCGCAGGAATGTGTCGCTGAAGTGGTTTCTGAATATCAAACGCGGCGCGATGTGTTGCACAAGGGTCTCGCTGAAGCGGGCTGGATAACAACCAAGCCTAAAGCTTCAATGTATATCTGGGCAAAAATTCCGGCACCGTATATGAAAATGGGTTCGTTGGAATTTTCCAAAAAATTGCTGGCAGATGCGAAGGTGTCAGTCTCGCCCGGAATAGGCTTTGGTGACTATGGTGATGACCACGTCAGATTTGCGCTGATCGAAAATACCGAGCGTACCCGGCAAGCAGTTCGCGGCATAAAAGAGATGTTCAAAAAAGACGGATTGATGTGAACATCGGGTTTTCCTTTCGCCGGCCAACCGAAACAGTACGCATGAAAATTATCAGTATCACCAACACCATCCACGACATTGTCGAGATCGAGTGGTTGAAACAATCGGAGGCGGTGCACCGGCAGTTGCGGCCGGCGTTGCCGGTGGAGTATGTTGGTCGTATGCGTAGCGTGTTCGGCTCAGGTGCTGATATGGTGGTCGGGGTACGCGACGGGAAAGTATGTGGTATTGCGGTCTTTCGAATCATTGAAAATACTTATAGCGGCCGCGAGCTATATTGCGATGATTTGGTTACGGATGAGACGTTGCGATCGACAGGGGTTGGTCACGCGCTGATTGATCATATGGAAAAACTTGCCATTGACTGCGACTGTGATTACTTGACTCTCGATTCCGGTACCCAGCGTCATCAGGCACACAAATTTTATTTTCGCGAGGGAATGACCATCCCCGCGTTCCATTTTTCCAAACCACTCAAGAAATGAAACCAATCAAGGTAGGACTGCTGGGACTTGGAACCGTCGGTGCCGGCACGATCGAAGTATTGCGACGCAACAAGGAAGAAATCGCGCGTCGTGCAGGGCGCGAAATTCGCATCTCGCACGCAACCGCGCGTGACCTTGCCAAGCCACGCAATTTTTCGCTCGATGGCATCGAGCTTTTGACCAATGCCGATGCGCTGGTTGTACATCCCGATATCGATATCGTTTGCGAGTTGATTGGTGGTGATACATTCACCAAAGCGTTGGTGCTGAAAGCCATCGCCAACGGCAAGCATGTCGTTACTGCGAACAAGGCGTTGTTGGCCAAGCACGGCACTGAGATTTTCGCTGCCGCTCTGCAAAATCGTGTCACGGTCGCATTTGAAGCTGCTGTGGCTGGGGGCGTGCCGATCATCAAGGCGCTGCGCGAGGGCCTGACCGCTAATCGCATCGAATGGATCGCCGGTATCATCAACGGCACATCCAACTTCATTTTGTCGGAAATGCGTTCGCGTGGCGCCAGTTTCGAAACGGTACTGAAAGAAGCACAGGCCAAAGGCTACGCTGAGACCGATCCGACTTTTGATATCGAAGGCATTGATGCCGCACACAAGCTCACCATACTTTCCGCCATTGCGTTTGGCGTGCCGCCGCAGTTTGAGAAAGCCTATACCGAAGGCATCTCGCAGCTTACCGACAAAGACATCAAGTACGCCGAACAACTGGGTTATCGCATCAAGCTACTCGGCATCACGCGTCGCGCCAGGGAGGGAATTGAGTTGCGTGTGCATCCAACGCTGATTCCGCAAAAACGCCTGATCGCCAACGTCGAGGGCGTGATGAATGCAATTCTGGTCAAAGGTGATGCGGTCGGCGCGACTCTCTACTATGGGCGTGGTGCCGGTGGTGAACCGACTGCGAGTGCGGTAGTCGCTGACTTGGTCGATGTGGCGCGGATGATGACCGCTGACCCGGAACATCGCGTGCCGCACCTGTCATTCCAGCCCGATCAATTGTATGACACCCCGATTCTGCGCATGGAACAGGTTGAAACCGGCTACTACCTGCGGCTGCGTGCGTATGATCGCCCAGGTGTAATGGCTGATGTCACTCGCATCCTTGCCGATGGTTCAATCTCGATTGATGCCATCTTGCAAAAAGAAGCGGAGGAGGGTGAAGATTTGGTCGATGTCATCATACTTACTCACCGTTCTGTAGAAGCGAATGTGAATATCGCAATATCGCGCATTGAAGCGCTACCAACGATTGCCGCTAAAGTAATCCGCATTCGCCTCGAAGAACTAAACTGAAATGCGACTCAACCAAGTGACTGTCACCGTCAGCAATATCGACACTGCGGTGGCGTTTTACGTCAAGCTCGGTTTGAAACTGATCGTCATGAGTCCGCATTACGCACGCTTCGTGTGCCCGGAAGGCGAAAGCACATTTTCGATTCACGCCGGTGAGCCCGCAATGAATCCATCGACGGTTGTTTATTTTGAAAACGATGATCTTGATGTGCTGGTCAATCGTTTGAAGGCAGTGGGTTTGCAATTTGACAGCGATCCCAGCGACGAACGCTGGCTGTGGCGCGAGGCGCGATTGCGCGATCCCGGTGGCAACCCAATCTGCCTGTTCCAGGCTGGCAGCAACCGTTTGAATCCACCGTGGCGTTTGCCGGAGTCGTTGACATGAGCATGCGATACATCAGCACTCGCGGGGCCGGATCAGCGCCTGAAGAACCAGCGAAATCATTCTGTGACATCCTGCTTGAAGGTCTGGCACCGGATGGCGGGTTGTTTTTGCCGCAGTCATACCCGGTGTTGAGTGCCGACGAACTCACTTCGATGCGCGGTCTCAGCTATGCCGATCTCGCGTTTGCCATCATCAGCCACTATGCCGACGATATTCCGGCAGATGATCTTAAAGCGATCATCAACAAGACCTACACGCCGCAGGTGTTCGGCAGCGAAGAAATTACGCCTCTGCGTACTCTGGAGCCGGATCTGCATATTTTGCAGTTGTCGAATGGTCCAACGCTCGCCTTCAAAGACATGGCGATGCAGTTTCTGGGTAACCTGTTCGAATACGTACTGGCCAAACGTAGTGCTGAGATCAACATCCTCGGTGCCACGTCTGGCGATACTGGATCGAGCGCCGAATACGCCATGAAAGGCAAGCATGGCGTACGCCTGTTCATGCTGAGCCCGCATGAAAAAATGTCGCCGTTTCAGTGCGCGCAAATGTTCTCCTTGCAGGACGAAAATATTTTCAACATCGCGGTGCGTGGCGTATTTGACGATTGCCAGGATGTCGTGAAAGCCGTTTCCAACGATCTCGTATTCAAGGCGAAATACAAAATCGGTGCAGTCAATTCGATCAACTGGGGCCGCATCGTTGCGCAGGTGGTGTATTACTTCAAAGGCTACTTTGCGGTGACATCGTCGAATGAAGAGAAAGTATCGTTCGCGGTGCCTTCGGGCAATTTCGGCAATGTACTCGCCGGACATATCGCGCGCATGATGGGCCTGCCGGTCCGACACCTCATTGTTGCCACCAACGAAAACGACGTGCTCGACGAATTTTTCCGTACTGGGCGCTATCGCCAGCGCAAAGCGGCGGAGACCAGACAGACCTCCAGCCCGTCGATGGACATTTCCAAAGCGTCGAACTTCGAACGATTCCTGTATGACCTGTTGTGGCGTGATCCGGCCGCCGTGCGGGAACTCATGCGCAAGGTGGATCATGAGGGTGGTTTCGATGTTTCCGAATGCGCGGATGTCTGGAAACGCATGCCGGCGTTTGGATTCATCTCCGGACGGAGCATGCACGCAGATCGTATCGCAATCATTCGCATGGTCTGGGAGAAATACGGGATTGAGATCGATACGCATACGGCCGACGGATTGAAGGTCGCATTAGAGCACCGGGAACACGGTGTCCCGTTGGTTTGTCTTGAGACAGCGTTGCCCGCCAAATTTGAATCGAGCATGGTTGAAGCGCTGGGCAGAAAACCTGTGCGGCCCGCTGCGTTGGACGACATTGAAAATCTCCCGCAACGGTTTGAGCTGATGGATGCGGACGCGTTGGCGATCAAGCGATTTATTGCGGGCAAGATCAACGGCTGAAAATGTGGCGGTCGCCTGAAGCAGTCGTGCGTGTGTCGATGTACATTTTGTAAAACGCAAGCACTGGCGCAGGTTTCAGAGCATAAATGTCCTGAACACCGCGCCAGCGCTTGTGTTTTTTGATTGCCATGACAGCATTTACTACTTCTGCTGACCGTCTTGCAATCCGCCCAGGGCCATCACCAGATCCGCAATCAGCCGCTGCAACTCACCAGTCATCAGCGTGAAATCCGCATCGAAGCGTTCATCGTCGTTTTGCGCTGGCGCGGCCTCACCTTCGACGATAACATCCACCGGCACAATGCGTTTAAGGATCAACGATTCAGTTAGTACAAATGAAACGCGGTCGGCCCACGTCAGCGCGAGTCGCGTGCATTGTTTACCAGCGGCAATATGTCGCTGTACTTCCTTCGGGTCGAGCGCATGGCGAACGAAACGCACTGTGGCTTTTTCCTCAACCGGCGACTGTAATTCGGTTTCCTGATCGATCGAGAATCCGTGCGGCACATCGTCATTGGCCAGCCACGCCGTCATTGCGGCGCCCGGTGAAACGCTGGTATCGAGCCGATCGAGTGTGAAGTCATCGATCGATTTGTACAGCAGCGTCACGATGTCCTCAGCTTTCCCGGTAGATCCGGCATCGATGACCAGCCATCCATTGGCCGGATCGATCCAGACTCCTGAATGCCTGCGCACATTGAAGGCGCGCGGTAACAGTTCATCGGTGACTTGTTCTTTGATTTCGCGCAATTGCTTGCGGCCCGGCTTGTAGCCTTGCTGCTGCTCTGCATCAACAGCTTTCGTCTTGATACCTTCCTTGATGACGGATGCTGGCAGCAGTTTTTTTTCCGTGCACGTTGTAATAAGCATCTGGCCATTCACCGAGTGCACCAGTCCGCCGTCGTCGCGTGGCGACATCCAGCCCCGGGACTGCATTTCATAACCGGACGCGGCACGAAAGGCGTGACGCCCCAATTGCTCTTCCAGGTTGGATGCGCTGATTTTCCAGGGAGCGGGGAAACGATAAACCTGCAAATTCCTGAACCACATAAAGCCCCGCGAAAAGCGTCGTAGTTTATATGAGTCTATGCACGCGAACCGCGAGGCTGAATTTAATTACGCAATATCGGTGCCCGCTTACCGTATACCGCACTGTGTCATCAGCTGAGCCTGCCCCGGACTGTTGCGTCGCTGCGACAAGCGTCGCCGCAAACACAATGGGTGGTGTAAATTTCGTCGCCGTACGAGTATCCTGTCGTCTTTCATGCGCGCCTTTTTCCTCGGCCGCGTCTCTCCCGAAAGGATTTTATGAACATGAATCATCGCGTTATGCTCCTCATCGGCGTACTGCTGGTGCCGACCATTGGATTTGCGAACGAAGGCATGTGGACTTTTGACAACCTGCCCCGCGAACAGCTCAAAACCAAATACGATTTCACTGCCGACAAAGCCTGGGTCGACAATGTGATGCGCTCCTCGGTAAGCACCGGCGGATGCTCGGCCTCGTTCATTTCACCTGAAGGTCTGGTGCTCACTAACCACCATTGCGTTGCCGGCTGTTTGCAACAGATTTCCAGCGCCCAGAAAAATTACCTGATCGATGGCCTGCTTGCACGTAAACGTGAGGACGAAATGAAATGTCCCACGACTGAACTGAGCCGTTTGGAGGAAATCAAGGACGTCACGGCCGTCGTGAATGCTGCCACCAAAGGCCTCACGGGCGAGGCTTACAAAAATGCGCAGAACGCTGTGAAGGCCAAACTCGATAGCGACTGCGTCGGCGAGAACAAAGCCATGGTGCGCTGCAGCGTGGTCACGCTATATCAAGGCGGCCAATACCATCTCTATCGCTATCATCGTTATTCGGATGCCCGCCTGGTGTGGGCGCCTGAAGATGCCGCGCCAAATTTTGGCGGCGACCCGGACAATTTCAATTACCCCCGCTTCGGTCTGGATGCGGCAATCCTGCGCGCCTATGAAAACGGCAAACCGGCAATAGTCACCAATTATTTCCCGTTCAGCAAAGACGGGGCGAAGGCAGGCGAACTCGTGTTCACATCAGGTTCACCTGGCCGCACCAACCGGTTGCTCACCGTCGCGCAACTTGAGACCTTGCGTGATGTGCGCTTGCTCAATACCTTGCGTCGTGGTGCGGAGCTGCGCGGCCTGCTCACCCAATATCGCAAGTTGGGTACTGAGCAGGCGCGCATCGCCGGCAATGATTTATTTTTTTTGGAAAATGGAATCAAGGTCACGAACGGCGAGCTCGATGCACTTCTGGCGCCGGATTTGTTGAAACGCAAACGCGCTGAAGAAGAATCGCTGAAGAAATTCATCGCGGGCAATCCTGCATTGAAAAAAGAGATCGGCGACCCGTGGGAAGCAATTGCCCGCGCGCAGGTGGTCGCGCGCGAAATCGCAGCGGAATACGATGCCGTTGAAACCGGACGTGCGTTCCAGACCCGTTACTATGCGATCGCACGTACATTGGTACGTGGTGCCACTGAGCGCAGCAAAGCCGATGGCCTGCGATTGCCGGAATTTTCGAATAGCCGGTTGCCAGTCGTTGAGCGGCAACTGTTTTCACCCGCGCCAATCTATCCGGAATTTGAAAAGGTGAAGCTCGAGTGGTCACTCACCAAAGTGCGTGAATGGCTGGGTACCGATGACCCCTTCGTCGTGCAGGTGCTGGGCAAGGAATCGCCTGCACAGGTAGCGGCGCGATTGGTGGATGGTACCAAGCTGGGCGATATCGCTGTGCGCAAGGCGCTGTGGCAGGCGAAGCAGGATGATCGCGCTGTGATCGATAAATCCGATGATCCCTTTATTCAACTGGTTCTCGCCACCGACGCGCGCGCACGCGCCATCCGCAAGCGATTTGAAAACGAAGTCAGTGCGGTGGAGCAGAAAAATGCCGAGTTGATCGCCAAGGCCCGCTTTGCGCAGCTCGGTACCAAGGTTTATCCCGATGCGACTGGTACGCTTCGCTTGAGTTTTGGCGATGTGCAAGGCTGGACGGAGCGCGGCAAGCCAGTTGCACCGTTCACCGATTTCGGCGGTGCATTCAAGCGCCACACCGGTGCCGAGCCTTATGCCTTGCCGGCTTCATGGCTTGCTGCAAAGGGCAAAATCAATCTCGGCCAAAGCTACAATTTCGTGACGACCAATGACATCATCGGTGGTAATTCCGGTAGCCCGATGATTAACCGCAAGGCCGAGATTGTTGGGCTCGCCTTCGATGGCAATGTTCACTCGCATGGCGGTGCGTTCTGGTTTGATTCAACCGTCAATCGCACTATCGGCGTTACCAGCGGCGGTATTCTCGAATCGTTGAAGAATATTTATGGTGCTACGGAGTTACTTGCAGAAATCCCGGTACGGTAATACGGCAGCCGCGAACGCAACACTACCTTTTCAATGGAGTACAAAATGATTTTCCTTCGGCGCCTGTTGATCGCGATGTCCGCGATAATATTTTCAATCGGTGCCACATATACACAAGGGCAGACATGGCCGGATCGCCCGTTGAAATGGGTGGTGCCGTTTTCGCCGGGTGGCGCGAACGACCTGGTGGCGCGTTCGGCAGCGGAGGCAATCGCAAAACGCATCGGCCAGCCGATCGTCATTGAAAACAAACCTGGTGCCGGTGCGATGATCGGCACCGATTACGTGGCGAAATCCAAAGCTGATGGCTACATATTCCTTATTGGCGCGGCGGGTGTGGTCACCAATAGTTTTCTCAATGAAAAAATGCTGTATGCCGATAGTGATCTGGTGCCCGTCGGCATGATCGCGGTCAGTCCGTCGGTCATTGTTGTGCATCCAAGTGCACCTTTCAATACCTTGAAGGAGTTTGTCGCTCACGCGAAAGCTCAAGGCAAAGGCGGTGATAATTTCGCAACGGCTGGTTCAGGTTCCACGCCGCATTTCGTCATCGAAATGCTGAAGGAAGCCAGCGGCGCGGAGTTCACGGCGATTCCCTTCAAGAGCGGCCAGGAGAGCGTCACCGCGGTACTGGGCAATCAAGTGACCGCGACATCAGAGTCAAGCGTGGTGGTGCTGCCGCACATCAAGGCGGGAAAACTGAAGGCGCTTGCCGCAACGTGGCCAACGCGCATTTCGGCCTATCCTTCCATCAGCACCACGGCCGAGCAGGGCTTCGCCAGCGTGCGTATCGGCCACTGGGCGGGATTGTTCGCGCCTAAAGGTACGCCGCAGGCGATCATCGAGAAAATGCACGCCGAAATTCAGGCGGTATTGAAATCGAAAGAGTTGCAGGATCGTTTTATCCCTGGCGGTATTGAGCCAGCACCCGGCACGCTTGCGGAGTTTGTAAAATTCATCGCGACCGAACGCGAGCGTCTCGGCAAGATTGCCAGGAAAGCAGGCATGAAGTCGGAGCATTGAAAAGCCCTGCGACAGGTTGAGTATACTCATGCGACCCCGGGAATATGGGGCCGCATGCGATTGATCTACTGCAAAACCGCCAGCTTTTCAGACGATGTTTTTTGCGCCAGCATCATCGCCAGCATCGCCTCAACCAGCGATCCACTGCCGGACTTGCCGTCGCCACCAAGCACAATATTCGGTACCAACGGCAGCTTGCCATTCTCAATTGCTTGCGCGAAGCGCATCAGCACCTGGCTGTTGAGCTGATACTCGGGGCCACCAAACGCTTCCACTTGCTTGGCCGTCGCTTCAGCTTGTGCCAAGCCGGTCGCGCGGATCTTGTCTGCGTCAGCGAGACCTATTGCACGAATGCGGTCGGCATCCCCCTGGCCTTCGATGCGCACGCGGTCAGCCGTGGCTTTGGCGGTAACCTGAATCGTCTCGGCTTGTTGCTTCGCGTGTGCGAGTACCGCTTTACCTTCGTTCTCCCTGATCTGGATCGATAGTACCGAGCCGGTAATGTTGGTTTGCTGTGCAGCGACAGCCTGCTGCTCGCGCAAGGTGCGCTCTTGCAGTGCCGCCGCCTCTTGCAGGCGATAGGTCTCCACCTGCTCCACGGCGATCTGGCGTTCACGCAGTTGTATGAGAATCTGTTCGATCGATCCATCTGCAATACCGAGCGCATTGATTTGCGCGCGCGGTGTGCCGATCAATACTTCCTGCAGCTCGAGGCTGTAGTTGGCGAACTTGGTGCGCATATCATCACCCGAGTGCTCCTGGATGTCGCTGCGTTCCTGCAGGAGTTGAATCAGGGTTTTTGTCTGCGCAATATTTTTGAAATAT
>JANYFH010000344.1 GCA_025362705.1 Betaproteobacteria bacterium | reverse complement strand
GCAGAACTTGCGCTGGTCTTCCCGATGATGATTTTCAAGTACAGCAAGTATCCCAATGCAGCCAAGGAGTATCTGCGCTTCATGATGGAGAAGGAGCAATATGAACCTTGGCAGCAGGCAGCGATTGGCTACGTCACGCAGCCACTTAAGGCCTACGAATCCAACCCGATCTGGACGATCGATCCCAAGCACACGCCGTATCGCGACGCTATGAAAATCATGCAGCCGAACGGGTTTGCCGGCGAAATGGGATATGCATCGGCTTCCGCGATGGCCGACTTTATTGTCGTCAACATGGTCGCCGAAGCTGCATCCGGTTCCAAGACACCCAAGGAAGCGGCAGAACGTGCGCAGAAACGCGCAGAAAGGTACTACAAGGTCTAAGCATGCCTTGCGCCGCTTGCGGAAAGAGTAAGGGAGGGGCCGCGTCAATACCGGATTGCCTCGCCCGGTCCAGCTTCCCGCAAGTGGTGGAGGGGAATTCAGCATGAAATTCTTATCGAATTTTCTGAATAACCGCAATGTCCTCGGGATGCTATTCATGCTGCCCGCAGCGCTGCTGCTACTGGTGTTTCTCACTTATCCGCTGGGACTGGGAACCTGGTTGGGTTTTACCGATGCCAAAGTCGGTCGTGCCGGCCAATGGGTGGGCCTGGACAACTTTGAGTACCTGATGGGGGATCAAGTTGCGCGTCTTGCCTTGTTCAATACGCTCTTCTATACGGTCGTGGCAAGCGTCGTGAAGTTCGTGCTCGGTCTCTGGCTGGCGCTACTCCTCAACAAGAATATTCCGTTGAAGTCATTTTTTCGCGCTGTCGTGTTGCTGCCGTTTATTGTGCCGACCGCATTGTCAGCCATTGCATTCTGGTGGATCTACGACGCGCAGTTTTCCATTTTAAGTTGGGCGCTGGTCAAAATGGGATTGATCGACCGCTACATTGATTTTCTCGGCGATCCGTGGCTGGCGCGTTTATCGACCATCGTTGCCAACGTCTGGCGCGGCGTCCCGTTCGTGGCCATCTGCTTGCTGGCGGGACTCCAGACGATTTCGCCATCCTTGTACGAAGCCGCAGCTCTGGACGGTGCTACTCCGTGGCAGCGCTTTCGCTATGTTACTTTGCCTTTGCTCACGCCCATCATTGCGGTGGTGATGACATTTTCGGTGTTGTTTACGTTCACCGATTTTCAGTTGATCTATGTCTTGACGCGCGGCGGGCCGCTTAACTCCACGCACCTGATGGCTACGCTGTCGTTTCAGCGCGCCATTTCCGGCGGGTCGCTGGGCGAGGGCGCAGCGTTGGCGACCGCCATGGTGCCGTTCCTGCTTGCGGCAATTCTGTTTTCTTTTTTCGGCTTGCAGCGTAGAGCCTGGCAGCAGGGCGGGAGTGATAAGTGAGTGCGAAAAATGAACGATAAAGTGAGTGATAAGCCTGACTCGCAAGGCATGCATTACCTCGAATCGCTGCCACGTCGGGTCGTTACAGTCTATATCCCACTAGGGATTTTTGTCTTCGTGTTGCTGTTTCCTTTTTACTGGATGACGATTACGGCGTTCAAACCCAACGCTGAGCTGTTGAGCCATGAAGGCAATCCTTTCTGGGTTTTTAATCCGACATTCGATCACTTCGCGAAGTTGCTGTTCGATACGCCATATCCTGAGTGGATGCTGAACACGCTGATCGTATCGGTCTCGTCGACGTTTTTCTCGCTTGCAGCAAGTGTGTTCGCGGCCTACGCCATCGAGCGTTTGCGCTTCAAGGGCTCTAAACAAATGGGGCTCGCCATCTTTCTTGCATACCTGGTTCCTCCTTCGATCCTGTTCATTCCGTTGGCGGCGATCGTGGTAAATCTCGGCCTGTTCGATACGCGCTGGGCACTGATTCTCACTTACCCGACTTTCCTGATTCCATTCTGCACCTGGTTGCTGATGGGTTATTTCCGCACCATTCCGTTTGAGCTGGAAGAGTGCGCATTGATCGATGGTGCCACGCGCTGGCAAATTCTGGTGAAGATTATTTTGCCGCTGGCCGTACCGGGGTTGATATCTGCGGGTATCTTCGCCTTCACGTTATCCTGGAATGAGTTCATCTACGCGCTCACTTTTGTTTCCTCCTCTGAAGTGAAAACAGTGCCAGTGGGAGTGATCACCGAGTTGGTGGAAGGCGATGTCTACCATTGGGGTGCGCTGATGGCCGGTGCCTTGCTCGGTTCGCTGCCGGTGGCAGTCATCTACTCATTCTTCGTCGAATATTACGTTTCGGGGATGACGGGGGCGGTGAAGGAGTGAGGCGTACGTGACTGCGCCGATTGCGGCAACGAGCAAAATATGAAAATCGTCATTACTGGCGGCGCGGGCTTTCTGGGCATGCGCCTCGCACGCGCCCTGCTTGAACGCGGCCAACTGATCGGCTCATCGGGGTGTCCGGAGCGCATAGAAGAAATTGTGCTCCTGGACATCGCCGCGGCCAGCGGGATTGAGGACAAGCGCATCCGCTCTATGGATGGCGACATCGCTGACCCAGCCGTGATCCGGCGCGCATTGGGTAGCGACACCAGCACCGTCTTCCACCTTGCCGCCATCGTCAGCGGCCAGGCCGAATCCGATTTCCAATTAGGCATGCGTATCAACCTGGATGCAACGCGCGCTCTCCTCGAAGCGTGCCGCACATTGCCTAAGCCACCGAGATTTGTGTTTGCAAGTTCAGTAGCCGTGTTCGGTGGGTATTTGCCCGAGATAGTGCCCGCGGCGTTTGAACTGAATCCACAAACCTCATACGGCACACAGAAAACCATCGGCGAATTACTGGTGAACGACTATGGCAGACGCGGCTTTGTCGATGCGCGCGCTTATCGCCTGCCCACGATCTGCGTGCGTCCTGGTAAACCCAATCGCGCGGCCTCGTCTTTCGCCAGCGGCATCATTCGCGAACCGCTGCAAGGCATCGATGCAGATTGCCCGGTTGCGCCGGAAACGCGCATGTGGTTATCGTCGCCACGCACCGCGATTGAAAATCTCATTCACGGTCACGAACTCGAAGGTACGTTACTCGGGCTCAATCGTGCGCTCAGCCTCCCTGGGCTGACTATTGCAATCACCGAAATGGTAGCCGCACTGGAGCTGGTGGCGGGGAAAGCTGTCTCGGCGCGCGTACATTTTTGCCGGGATGAGAAGATCGACCGGCTGGTTTCGAGCTGGCCAGGCGCACTCAATATTGATCGAGCGTTATCCCTCGGCTTCACAGCAGATACCGATTT
>JANYFH010000286.1 GCA_025362705.1 Betaproteobacteria bacterium | reverse complement strand
GGAGCTGGTGGCGGGGAAAGCTGTCTCGGCGCGCGTACATTTTTGCCGGGATGAGAAGATCGACCGGCTGGTTTCGAGCTGGCCAGGCGCACTCAATATTGATCGAGCGTTATCCCTCGGCTTCACAGCAGATACCGATTTCGCTGACATCGTGAGGGCGCATATCGCCGAGAGCGATTTGCAGTGTCCGGACTGACGGTCTGAACGAAAGTACGGGAAAGTGCACGGTCACCGTTGCCTGCGGTCTGTCCCGCCAAGAGTGGTGCATGGTAAAATTGATGCAATTTCAATCTTATGGCGCGCTTCCCATCTGTGCATCGCGTCAAATATATAGGCTTCGCATCCATCCTCATGTCCGATACTTTCCACCGATCAAATAATCTTGCGGTAGTCGATCCCGAAATTTTTGCCGTTGTCCAAAAAGAAAATCAGCGGCAGGAAGACCACATTGAGCTGATTGCTTCCGAGAATTACGCCAGTCCTGCTGTCATGGAAGCGCAGGGCACCCAGCTCACGAATAAATATGCAGAGGGCTATCCGGGCAAGCGCTATTACGGGGGCTGTGAATTTGTCGATATGGCTGAAACCCTGGCGCTTGATCGCGTCAGAAAATTGTTTGGTGCGGATATCCATAGTTACGCGGCAAACGTGCAACCGAATTCTGGCTCGCAAGCCAATCAGGCAGTGTACTTTGCCCTCCTGAAACCGGGCGACACCATTCTCGGCATGAGCCTCGCGATGGGCGGGCATCTGACGCACGGCTCGCCCGTGAACATGAGCGGGAAATGGTTCAACATCGTGAGTTACGGCTTGAACGAAGCGGAAGCGATTGACTACGATCAGGTCGAAGCGCTTGCGCGGCAGCACAAACCAAAGCTGATCCTCGCTGGCGCATCTGCCTATGCGCTGCGTATTGATTTCGAACGCTTCGCGAAAATCGCCAGGGAAGTCGGCGCATATTTCATGGTAGATATGGCGCATTACGCGGGATTGATTGCCGCTGGCGTATATCCGAGCCCGATTCCGTTTGCCGATGTGGTGACATCCACTACGCACAAATCACTGCGTGGTCCAAGAGGCGGCATCATCCTGATGAAATCCGAGTTTGAAAAGATAATCAATTCCGCGATTTTCCCAGGTATTCAGGGTGGACCATTGATGCATGTTATCGCGGCCAAAGCGGTTGCGTTCAAAGAGGCGCTCGAACCCGGCTTCAGGATTTATCAGGCGCAAGTGCTCAAAAATGCGGACGTTATGGCGCAAACACTGATCAAGCGCGGCCTGCGTATCGTGTCTGGCCGAACTGAATCGCATGTGATGCTGGTCGATTTGCGCGCAAAAAAAATTACCGGCAAAGAAGCCGAAGCGGTACTCGGTCAGGCACACATTACGTGCAATAAAAATGCCATTCCCAATGATCCCGAAAAGCCTTTTGTGACCAGCGGCATTCGTTTAGGGTCCCCAGCAATGACGACGCGCGGCTTCAAGGAAGCTGAGACAGAACTCACCGCCAATCTGATCGCCGACGTACTAGACGCGCCACAGAACGTTGCGATTATTGCCGCGGTGCGCGAGAAGGTCAGCGCGCTTACCAGGCGTTTCCCTGTTTACGGCGCTTAAAGATGCTTGAGCGGACGCCATGAAATGTCCGTTTTGTAGCGCGCAAGAAACACAGGTGATCGATTCACGCGTGAGCGAGGAGGGCGATGTCGTTCGTCGTCGTCGTCGTTGCACGGTTTGCCATAAGCGCTTTACGACCTACGAGGGTGCGGAGCTTCGGATGCCGACCATCGTGAAATCCAATGGTCAGCGCGAAGATTTTTCACGGGGAAAATTGGAGACCAGTTTTCATCGCGCGCTGCATAAACGACTCGTCGAAACGGCCAAAGTGGAAGAAGCAATTGAACGCATTGAACAGGCGGTATTGAACGAGGCGAAGCGTGAGCACTCGTCCCGCAAGATTGGTGAAATGGTAATGGAAGAACTCAAAAAGCTTGACCAGGTCGGCTATGTGCGTTTCGCGTCGGTCTACCGCAGCTTCTCGGATGTCGAAGAATTCAAAGACGCCATTCGTGAAGTGACAAAGCAGTAACGCCATGTTCACCGCGTTTGATCATGCCATGATGGCACGTGCTTTTCGCCTTGCCGAACTCGGGCGTTGCATTGCGACGCCGAACCCCTTTGTCGGTTGTGTGATCGTCAAGCACGGCCGGGTCATTGGTGAGGGATTCACACAAAGGGGCGGTCGACCTCATGCCGAGGCAGTTGCCTTGGCAAGCTGCACGGTATCGCCTGAGGGCGCGACGGTGTACTCAACATTGGAGCCTTGCTGTCCGCATCCAAAGTCGCGCGGACCTGCATGCTCGGATCTGATCAAGGCCGCCAAAGTAGCGCGTGTGGTGTCGGCATTGCACGATCCGTTCGATGGCGTTGACGGTGCCGGGCATACCCGTTTGCGCGAAGCCGGCATCGTCGTCGACATCGGCTTGATGGAAAGTGTTGCCCGCCAGCAATTGCGTGCATTTCTCACGCGTGTCACACGGCGGCGTCCGTGGGTGACTTTGAAGGTCGCGGCGAGCCTCGATGGCAAGACGGCACTGGCCAACGGGCAATCAAGATGGATTACCGGAGCGGAGGCGCGACGCGACGTGCATCGCATGCGTGCCGAGGCCTGCGCAGTTTTGACTGGCATAGGTACCTTGATGGCAGATGATCCGCAACTTACGGTGCGAGACGTTTCGTGTGACCGTCAGCCACTGCGCATCCTGCTGGATAGCCGTCTCGATGTTGTCGACACTGCGCGCATTCTGGTGGGTGGTAATACCCTTGTTGTTACGGCAACGCAAAATGATGTGCGCGAAAATCAGTTAAAGGCACGTGGGATCGAGGTAGTGCGTGTTCCGGTCGAAGAAAGAAAAGGCAAAGTCGATTTAGTGAAGATGATGGAAATGCTTGGTGCGCGCGGGTTGAATTACATCATGGTAGAAACTGGCGCTAAACTAAACGGGTCATTGCTTGCAGCGGGTGTGGTAGACGAAATCGTTGCGTATATCGCGCCGAGTATTTTGGGAGATGCGTCGCGTGGCCTGTTTGCACTGCCTGAACTGATGGAATTGAGCAAGCGTACTCGGCTAAAGGTCACCGACACACGCAATATTGGTGACGACCTGCGTTTTACTGCGGCTGTACTGGAGGATTGACGTGTTTACTGGCATTATCGAATCAACCGGCTTGATAGAGCGCGCGGAAGTGACACCGGAAAATACACGGCTCGTCATCAATGCGCCGCGCCTGGGCATGCATCAGGTCGCAATTGGCGATTCGATTGCCGTGAATGGCTGTTGCCTGACCGTCGTGGAGAAATCGGCAGAGGCGTTCTCGGTCGACGTTTCCAACGAAACACTTTCTCTAACGACAGGATTGACGCAGGGTGCGGAAGTAAATCTGGAGAAGTCCCTGCGCTTCGGTGATCGACTCGGTGGCCATCTCGTCAGCGGACACATCGACGGCGTTGGAGTAGTCACGGCGATTGATGATCTGGGTGCATCATGGCGTTTGGAAATTGATGCGCCAAAATCACTGGCCAGATTTGTCGCGCGCAAAGGGTCGGTCACGGTTAATGGTGTATCGTTAACCGTTAACAAGGTGAGCGACGGTGTGAGTGGCAACGCGGTGTTCGAAATC
>JANYFH010000264.1 GCA_025362705.1 Betaproteobacteria bacterium | reverse complement strand
CTCGCAATGAGGCATCGAACGCAATCGGCAGCGCCGGTCCATTGATCAGAATTTCTGCCGTGTGCCGCGCACGTCCCAGATCGCTGGCCACAACCGCATCGATTGACTCGGTAAGCAATCGCTTCGCGCATGCTTCGGCCTGCGCAATGCCTTCGGGCGTGAGCGCGCTATCGAGATGGCCCTGGATGCGGTGTTCTCGGTTCCAGAAGGTTTCCCCGTGGCGGATGATGATGAACGTTGTCGTCATTGCAGAAATAGTGTCTCCTCGGTGCGCGCAGGAGACACTGCGATCAATTGACCACGTCCAGTTTCGTCACGCCGCCCATATACGCCACCAACGCTTTCGGCACCGTCACACTTCCATCCGCATTCTGATAATTCTCCAGCACCGCAACCAGCGTTCTGCCCACTGCAAGACCAGAACCATTGATCGTGTGCAGATTCTGCGTCTTGCCTTTTTCATCTTTGAAGCGCGCCATCATGCGCCGCGCCTGGAAGGCTTCGAAATTTGAGCACGAGGAAATTTCGCGATAGGTATTCTGCGCAGGCAACCACACTTCGAGGTCATACGTCTTCGCCGAAGAAAAACCCATATCGCCGGTGCACAGCAGCATGGTGCGATAAGGTAATTCGAGCTTCTGCAAAATCGCCCCGGCATGTGCAGTCAATTGCTCGTGCGCATCGGCAGAATGATCAGGATGCATCATCTGTAAAATCTCGACTTTGTCGAACTGGTGCTGGCGAATCATGCCGCGCGTGTCCTTGCCATAGCTGCCGGCTTCGGAACGAAAACACGGGCTGTGGCAAACGTACTTCAGTGGCAGCGATTTCATATCAACAATCGTGTCGCGCACAAAGTTCGTCACCGGATATTCCGCGGTCGGAATCAGGTACAGATCGCGACCTTCAATCTTGAAAAGATCATCCTTGAATTTCGCCAACGATGAAACGCCATCTGCACTCTCGCCTGAGACCATGTATGGCACGTAGACCTCGGTATAGCCGTGCTCGGTCGTGTGCACATCCAGCATGAATTGCGCCAATGCGCGGTGCATTCTCGCGACACCACCTTTGAGCACTGAAAAGCGCGCGCCGGAAAGTTTTGACGCCGTTTCGAAATCGATGCCGGCCAATCCCGCGCCGAGGTCAACGTGATCCTTCGGCGTGAAATCAAAAACACGCGGTGCGCCAACGCGACGCACTTCCATGTTGTCGGCTTCTGATTTTCCCTGCGGGACTTCGGCGCGGGGAATGTTGGGGATGTTGCGCAGGAATTTATTTAGCTCGCTTTTTAGGTTTTCGGTCAGCTCCGTATATGCCTGAAGTTGGATATCAAGTTCACCGACTTGCAATTTCAAAGCCGTTGTATCTTCGCGTTTTGCCAAAAGCATACCGAACTGTTTTGACAACACGTTCTTCTGTGCTTGAAGCTCTTCTGCCTTTATTTGTGCTTGTTTTCGCTGGTCTTCCAAAGCGCGAAAGGTAGGTTCGTTAAACCAAAAGTTGCGCCGTGCTAATCCGTCGATCACGGCGGGCAAATTTTTTCTCAATTGTTGAATATCTAGCATAGGAATTCCTTTGTCTTGCAATATTCTTGAAGCCGTCATTCCCGCCTTCGCGGGAATGACGAACCATGAGGTTGATTTGGGTGGATCGAGGGTATCGCGCACGCCTTCATCAGGCGACCAAAGGCCGCGCTACGTAGATCGAGAGGAGCGGCTGGAAGGATTCTTGCGCAGGAATTTGACGAACGTGTTCATAACTTGGATTTTCCATCAAGTTCGCGTAAATGCGCAAGTTTTTCGCGAATCTTTGCTTCCAGCCCGCGCTCGGTGGGCTGGTACCAGCCGGGCTGCTTCATGCCATCGGGCAGGTAACTTTCCCCCGCCGCATAGCCCTCTTCCTCGTCGTGCGCGTAACGGTAATCCTTGCCCATGCCGAGATTTTTCATTAGCTTCGTCGGTGCATTGCGAATGTGCATCGGCACCGGCCGCGATTCGTCCTGTGCAATAAAGGCGCGCGCTGCGTTATAAGCGTTGTAAACCGCATTTGATTTAGCTGCGATAGCGAGATAGATCACAGCTTCGGCCAACGCCAGCTCGCCTTCGGGTGAGCCCAGCCGTTCGTAAACATCAGCCGCGCTGAGAGTGATGTCGAGCGCACGCGGATCGGCCAAGCCAATATCCTCGGTCGCCATACGGATCATGCGCCGCGCTAGATAGCGTGGATCCGCGCCGCCATCGAGCATGCGGCAGAACCAGTACAGCGAGGCATCGGGGTCGGAGCCGCGCACGCTTTTGTGGAGCGCCGAAATCTGATCGTAAAAATTATCGCCGCCCTTGTCGAAACGCCGTGCAGCGCGGGCGAGCACCGTTTCGGCGAACTTTGTATCAATCGTTTTTGCACTGCTGCTGACAGCGGCAATGGCAAGTTGTTCGACTAAATTAATGAGCCGCCTTCCATCGCCATCGGCCATGTTGATGATGCGATCGCGTGCATCCGCATTGATGATGACACTTTGAGAGTCCGCTCGCCGTGAGTCTGTCGAAGAGCCATCCAGCAAGGCAAGCGGTGGAGAGGCCCCAACCGCCCGGCCAAACATCAACGCCAACGCCGCATCAGCTAGCGGATTCAACACATAAACAGAAGCACGCGAGAGCAGCGCATTATTCAATTCAAACGAAGGATTTTCTGTCGTCGCGCCGATGAAAGTCACCAGCCCCGATTCGACATGCGGTAAAAACGCATCCTGCTGGCTCTTGTTAAAGCGATGCACTTCATCGACGAACAGAATGGTGCGACGATTGAGATTGTTGCGGTTCACACTCGCCCGCTCAATCGCCTCGCGGATTTCTTTCACGCCGGAGAGCACGGCAGAGAGCACAATGAAATCCGATTCAAACGCATGCGCCATCAGCCGCGCAATGGTGGTCTTGCCCACGCCCGGCGGCCCCCACAGAATCATTGAGTGCGGCTTGCCGGATTCAAACGCGATGGAGAGCGGCATGCCCTCGCCGGTGAGGTGCTCCTGCCCGATCACTTCCGCGAGCGTGCGGGGACGCAGGCGCTCGGCAAGCGGCACGTTTGCGCCCGGCTGATTAGCTCCCTCTCCTTCGGGAGAGAGTTGGGGTGAGGGAGCAATGGCGGAAAAGAGATCGTTCACAGTGAATAGGACAAAAGTGCCAAACCCTAGCGCTGGCGCGGTTTTTCAGACACTTATGATCTGCGACCCGCACCAATTCTAGTGTTTTAATATTTCGCCGCATGCATCACGACGAACACCATTACAACATTATCGCTGTTCTACATCCGATCCAAAGGACTGATCACGCCACCTCCGCCAACCTTCAGCACGTGAGTGTAGATCATGGTCGTCTTTACATCGGCGTGGCCGAGTAATTCCTGCACGGTGCGAATATCGTAGCCGGATTGCAGCAGGTGTGTGGCAAAGCAATGACGTAACGTGTGCGGCGTGGCGGGTTTGACAATACCGGCCTGCTGCGCCGCGCGCTTGAAGTCGCGCTGGAATGTTTGATCGTACAGATGGTGGCGCCGAACCACGCCAGATCGCGGATCAGTCGAATGACTCGCTTGCGGGAACACCCAGAACCACGCCCAGCCCGCTCCGGCCTTCGGAAATTTTTTGGCCAGTGCATGCGGCATGTAAACGCCAGCCTTTTCCGATGCCACATCTTGCGACCAT
>JANYFH010000262.1 GCA_025362705.1 Betaproteobacteria bacterium | reverse complement strand
CGCACTACCGCTGGCAACTGAAATGCAGACGGCGGCTGATGTCGTCCAGCAACGAGAAACCGGCATCTTTGTTTCGCTCACCGAAAAATCGCCTTCGCTGGAACTTGGTCGTCAGTTCGAACGCGATTTCGCCGATCTCTCAATCCGCACGCAGGCGTTGAACACACTCGCAAATCAATTGATCGAACAGGAGGTCGCTGCACTAAAGGCCTCAGCCGCAAAGTCACGCAATCAGGTCGTCTGGCAACTGTTGGCGATGATTCCATCGGCACTCCTGATGATTGCCGGCTTTACATATCTGCTGGCGCGGCCGATTCGCGATCTCGATAATGCGATACATCGGCTGGGGGAAGGAAAACTGGCCAAGCGTATTCGCGTCAGCGGGCCGCACGACATCGAAATGCTTGGGGAGCAACTGGATTGGTTACGTCAGCGCCTGATTTCACTCGAAGACCAGAAGACGCGTTTTTTCCAGCATGTTTCGCATGAACTCAAAACGCCGCTGACGGCGTTGCGCGAAGGCTCGGATTTGCTGAGCGATGAAGTCGTGGGCAAACTCAATGACGAGCAACGCGAGGTCGCCGGTATTCTTAAACAGAATTCGCTCACGATGGAAAAACTGATCCAGGACTTGCTGACGTATTCACAAGCGCAGTCTTCGGATCGTTTGGGCAAGAAGACTCAGCTCGATATCAAGCCGCTGCAATTGCGTGACTTGATCGACGCCGTGATCAATGCGCAGCGGCTCGCCATCGTCGCCAAGTCAATAACGGTGAAACGCGAATGTGAAAAGACTTCGTTTCAGGGTGATGCTGAAAAACTTAGGGTAATTATCGATAACCTGCTGTCGAATGCCATCAAGTATTCACCGCTGGGCGGCACCATCGTGTTGCGACTCGGTAAACACAAGGATCACGCCGTGATTGAAGTGATCGACAGCGGCCCCGGTATTCCGATTGAGGATCGCGACCGGATTTTCGATCCGTTTTATCGCGGCAAGAACGCCGCAATAGCGGGCGTCAAAGGCACTGGGCTGGGGCTGGCAATTGTGCGTGACTATGTTGAAATGCATCAGGGTACAGTGAGAGCAGTTGCGGCGGCGGGCGCACATTTTCGCGTTAGTCTCCCCAAGACACCCGCTTCCATTTGATGGAAACAAAATGAAAACGAAACTGGCATTTTTGATTGTGCTCTTGTGCCTATTGAATGCGTGTGCGCTCGACCAGAAACGCGCAGAGCTGCCGGTGACACGGCTGATCGTACAGCCTGCACCTCCATCTGAAGCCGATCAATTGCTCGCCTACTTGTTGCAAGCGCGCAAGTTTGAAGCGCGCGAGTTTGCGGCCGAGCGTGAACAATCGCGCAGCCTGTTTCAAGCCAATAAATCCGATTTCAATCGCATCAAACTGGCAGTTTTATTGGCATCGATGCCGCTGACGGCCAATCCAAATGTGGTTGACGATGCAGAACTGATTGCGTTGCTTGAACCAATGGCCTCGCGCACAAATGCGGTGACCGAGGGCAACCCAGCGATTGCAAAAGACACTGAAGTTCGCGCGCTAGCGATGCTGATATACGCAATGGCGCAAGATCGAAAAAAGCTGCGTGACCAGTGGCGCGACGCGCAGGCGCGGTTGAACGCATTGCGGCGCGACGATTCCAAAGAAATGGAGGCTCGTGTATTGCGCACACGAGTCGAAGAGCTCGAACACAAACTCGCTGCGCTCAAATCGATTGATCGAAGTGTCAATCGCCGATCCGAGCCCCAGCGTGTGGAGTCGCCCAAGTGAGTAGTCCGCAAATGCAGAACCTGTTATTGGTCGATGACGATCCCGATCTCCTGAAGCTGCTTTCCATTCGCCTGAGAGCGAGTGGATTTCGGGCTACCACTGCGGCCAGCGGCGAACAAGCTTTGTCGATGATTGCAGCCGAGCGACCGGATCTGGTAATTACCGATCTGCGTATGGCGGGCCTGGATGGCTTGGCGCTGTTTCACGAAATCGAACGCCGCCACACTGGTTTGCCTGTCATCATTCTGACGGCGCATGGCACCATACCTGACGCTGTCGCGGCAACCCGACAGGGGGTGTTCGGCTATCTCACCAAGCCTTACGACGCGAACGAGTTGCTGACGCAAGTACGGCGTGCACTCTCGCTGCACGGTCGTGTCGATTTGTCGGGCGCAGGGCTGGCGACCGGCGTTACGTCGAACAAGGCCGACACCGCATGGCGCAGTGAAATTGTCACGCGAAGCCCCGCGATGGAGGATCTGTTGTTGCGCGCTGAGCGGATCGCGCAGGGTGACGCGAGCGTGCTGATCCAGGGTGAAAGCGGTACCGGCAAGGAATTACTGGCGCGTGCCCTGCATCGCGCGAGCCGCCGCGCGGAATGTCCTTTCGTGGCGATTAACTGCGGTGCCATTCCGGAAGCGTTGCTTGAATCTGAATTGTTTGGCCACAAGAAAGGCGCGTTCACAGGCGCTACCGCCGACCATCCCGGGTTATTCGTAGAGGCGCATTCGGGCACCCTGCTGCTCGATGAAATCGGCGATATGCCGCTGGCATTACAGGTAAAACTTTTACGGGTTCTCGAGGTGCGCGAAATCCGCGCTGTCGGTTCGACCAAAACCATTCCGGTGGATGTGCGCGTTATCTCGGCCAGCCATCGCGACTTGAATCTTGCCAAGTCGGATGGCACTTTTCGCGAAGATTTGTATTATCGATTGAATGTCGTCACACTCAAATTGCCGGCACTGCGTGAACGTCGCGAAGATATCCCACTGCTCCTGTCGCATTTCCTGAAAGAACTCTCCAAGCGCTATCAAAAAAACGTGAACGCGCTCTCCCACGATGCACTGGAGATGATGTGTGCAGCTGCATGGCCCGGAAACATTCGCCAGCTATACAATGTCGCCGAACAAGTGGTGGCGCTCTCCTCGGGTGAAATTGTTTCGACCAAGGTGGTCGAACAGGCGATGCAGATGGAAATGCAGCGGCTGGATTCCTTCGAAGAGGCGCGCCGACGCTTTGAGTACGACTACCTGACACGCCTCTTGAAACTTACGCAAGGTAGCGTGACCCACGCCGCAAGATTAGCCAAGCGCAATCGCACGGAGTTCTACAAGTTGTTACAGCGCCACGGCATCGAGGCAGCGCATTTCAAATCGGCAGGCAACTGATTAAGCCACCGTGCCGAGGCGGAATCCGTCGCTTTTGACACGTTGCCTGTCGCTGGTTAGAGACAACTAATCACGTGATGAATCAGCGACTTAGAAAGTTGCACCCAAATTTGTCGTGATTTAGCGACAAATTTGGTTCGGCCCGCGTGCGAGCACGTCGGCAACAATCACACTAAGCAATTGTTTATTATTACTTAAATTTTTCTGGCACAGGCGTTGCTCATATAGCCTTGAATGCTTTTGGATCACCCTCCCTCCCTGGGTGCTTCGGTGGTTTGGCTAGGTCCCCAAATCCCGTAGGTTCTCCTCCTGAAGCATTCGAGAGTGCGCCTTCAGGGGCGGTCGAAAGACTGCCCCTACTTTTTTGTACCTCTACCTATTCGCGCTCTTCAATCCAAGCCATCTGGATCGCCTCGAGTATTTTTTCTCCCGACTTGTTGGGTTCGTCGTCGAACTCTTTGAGCTCGCATATCCATTGATGCAAATCGGTGAAGCGGATCAGCTTTGGATCAACTTCCGGAAACTTGTCGTTGAGTTGAATCGCAATCTCCAAAGTCTCAGTCCATTTGAGAGCCATCAGTGATTCTCCCGCGCGTGATTGATGGTGTATTTGGGAATCTCGATCACCAGTGAAGTGTCGCGCACCCGCGCCTGACAGGACAAACGGGACAGCGGTGTCAGGCCCCACGCCATATCGAGCATGTCTTCTTCCTTTTCTTCCTGCTCGTCCAGCGAATTGAGTCCCTCACGCACGATGACGTGACAGGTTGTGCATGCACAGGATTTCTCGCAGGCATGTTCGATGGCAATGCCCTGGCGCAAAAGCGCATCACACAAAGTCTCGCCCTCTGGCGCATCAAATGTGGCACCGTTGGGCGCCAACGTTTCATGAGGAAGTACGGTGATGGTAGTCATGTATCCCAGCCTTGATTTCCGTGTGCTCTATTTTTCGCTTAGTTCGGCAAGTGACTTACCCGTCAATGCTGCTGAGACACTCTTGTCCATGCGTTTGGCAGCGAATGTTTCTGTCGCTGAGGACAGGCGTTCAATCGCGTCCTTGATCGCACGCGCATCGGTAGTTTCTGCAACACTGCCAAGTGCCAAAATACCATCGGTGATGGCATCGTGTTCCGCACTCGTGAGTAGCTCACGATCAACAAGCATCGCTGCGTTGGCTGCTTCGATCAGGCGTGAGGCATCAGTGCGCGCCTCAGCCAGCACGCGTGCCTGCGCATCCGCGTTCGCGTGCGTGAAGCTTGACTGCAACATCGTCGCGATTTCAGCGTCGGTCAAACCATAGGAGGGCTTCACGTCAATTTGTGCCATGACACCGCTGACGAGCTCCTGTGCGGCGACTGAGACGAGACCATCAGCATCGACCTGAAACGCCACACGAATGCGCGCCGCACCGGCCACCATCGGCGGAATACCGCGCAAGGTGAAGCTTGCCAGTGAACGACAATCCTTGACCATCTCGCGCTCGCCTTGTACGACGTGAATCACCATCGCGGTTTGGCCATCTTTGAACGTGGTGAATTCCTGCGCACGCGCGACCGGGATGGTGGAATTGCGCGGGATGACTTTTTCGACAAGGCCACCCATTGTTTCGAGACCGAGCGACAACGGGATGACATCGAGCAGCAACATGTCTTCACCCGACTTGTTGCCTGCCAATACATTGGCCTGGATCGCGGCGCCTAGCGCAACGACCTTGTCCGGATCAACATTATTCAGGAGTGACTTGCCAAAGAACGAATTTACTGCGCTCTGCACGTGCAGCATGCGCGTTGCGCCGCCGACCATGACAACGCCGGTGATATCGTCGATGGCAAGC
>JANYFH010000234.1 GCA_025362705.1 Betaproteobacteria bacterium | reverse complement strand
CTCGCACAGGAACCGCTGACAACGAATCGCTCGACGGAATTGCGTTCAGCGCCTGAAGACACGGCGAATATCGTGAAACAGTTGGCCGAAAAAACGACGCTGCAACTGCTCGAGCGCAGAGGTGCATGGAGCCGCGTGAAGAGCGGCAACGATTCAGGCTGGGTGCGCATGATGCATCTGCGCGGTGGTGCGACTGTGGCTGTGGATGAGAAGTCAGCGACCGGCAGCTGGCTGGCAAGGATGGAACGCTTGCTGGGCGGCAGTGGCGGCAGCAGTACTCGCACGACCAATCAGCGGGCACAGAGTGCGACGGTGGGCATACGCGGCTTCTCGCGGGAAGATGTTGCCTCGGCGGAACTCAATCCAGCCGAGCTTGAGAAACTGAAGCGTTTTCAGGCAACCAGCGCAGCAGCAACACGATTGGCCAATGAACGGCGTCTCGCATTTCGCAGTGTTGCCTATCTCGCGCAGGATGCAGTCGACGCCGCGAACACGCAAGGAGCACGCAAATGAATTCGACCATGATGAAAACCACGTTTTGCGGCGTGTTGCTGGCGCTAACCGGTTGCGCGGGTATGCCTGATATGAAAGGTATGCCGATTGGTTCGACAATTGCAGGTCTGGTGCCTGGGGGCTCCAAAATGGGCTCATATGTCGATGCAGGATTGAGCGCGGGCAAAGACCTCGCGGATTCGCAGAAAACAATGACGGATGCCGAAGAAGTGGAGCTCGGCGAAAACATCATGGCGGGCGTGCTCGGTGCGGCACCGCTTTACGATTCGGACCGTATTCAACGCTACGTGAATGAAGTTGGACGCTGGGTGGCGTCACACTCGGAGCGGCCAAATCTGCCGTGGCGCTTTGCGGTGCTCAATTCCCGACTGCCCAACGCTGGTGCGGCACCGGGCGGGCAGATTTACATCACGACCGGCCTGCTTTTTCGCATGCGTAGCGAGGCCGAACTCGCCGGCGCGCTCGGACACGAGATTGCGCATGTGGTGCAGCGGCATCATGTGAAGGCTTATCAGAAGCAAAAGCGCGGTTCCGCTGCTGTAAATTTTGGTGGCGCCGTGGTGGACTCGACCGTCAAGACGGGTGGTCTTAGCGGAGCGGCACTTAAGGCGGGACTTAAATACACTATGGGCGAAGTGCGCACGATGATCTTGCTAAAACTGGATCGCGGAGAAGAAGAGCAAGCGGACCGCATGGGCATGGTACTCGCTGCACGCGCTGGCTATGATCCATACGGCTTGCCGAATGTGCTGCAATTACTTCAGGATATGCAGAAAGATGAGGGAGGCGCCAGCCTTCTTTACGAAACCCACCCGGGCCCCGCTTCCCGCATCGCTTCACTCGATGCATCGATGGGCAAGGAAATGGAAAAATACAGCAACCAGGCGACGTTGCAGGATCGCTTCGTAACGATGATGCTTGGCGAAGGTCCGCCAGCGGAGAAAACCGCGCCTGCAACGGTGCCTAAAACACCTGCACCTGCAAAGGCGGCACCGAAAGCGCCAGCCAAGCAGCCTTAGCCGATTTCGGCGCTTCAAGAAAAGCCGGGTTGCGCCCGGCTTTTTTTCGCACGCGTCGCGTGATTCCTTGCTCCG
The DNA here is from genome assembly GCA_025362705.1 of Betaproteobacteria bacterium. Lineage (GTDB taxonomy): Bacteria > Pseudomonadota > Gammaproteobacteria > Burkholderiales > Usitatibacteraceae > UKL13-2. Next base: position 827 of record JANYFH010000234.1, on the reverse strand, counting down.
CGCCGCCGTGGGCAACCCTTCATGCGCCTGATTCTGCAATTGGTCCCAATCCCGTTGTCGCTTACGCGTGAGCGCCGCAAACTGCGCCCATCTTCAATCAAGCGCTTCCGGGAGCCGAACATGAACAAAATTTCACGCCCACTCCTCATCACACTGGCCGTCGTGCTCGTCATCACCGCCCTCGCGATGGGCCTCGCCGTCACGCATGAAAGTGGCGGCATGAACGGCTCGTTGATGTTCTTCGATCACGACCTTTCCGATTCCGCATTCGGCTGGGTGATTGCCATTCCGATTCTGTTGCTGGTCGCGATTATCGTGGCTGCGGTGTGCGCGGGAGCGGCGTTGATAACCGTCGTCGCATTGGTCTTTGCGGCGATCATCACCGTGCTCGCCTTGGTGCTGGCGATGGCGCCGATTGCCGTTTTCATGGCGATACCGGTGTTGGCGATTTATGGATTGGTAAAACTGTTTCAGCGCCAACCCTCGCCAGCAGTGTAACGTCGCAGCGAGGTTCCCCTGCTTACACGTCCTTAGGGAAATTTTCCCGACGCCAGCCGCACACATTCTCCATAGCAAAAATCACTAAAACACCAGCATCCATGCGGTTTTCAGGGTGAAAATGGTCTGAAAACCGCACCAATGCTGGGATTCGGCCATTCATATTTCGCGCGCGCCCGAACATCACGGCGTGCATAGGCTAAACTGGCGTCCTTCCGGATTACCTGCAAATTTCGTGTCTGATCGCCTCAACGTCCTCCCGCAATATATTCTGCCCAAGCAGGCGCTCACCGCGTTCGCCGGGATGGTCGCCCGCGCCAAAGGGGGTA
>JANYFH010000224.1 GCA_025362705.1 Betaproteobacteria bacterium | reverse complement strand
GCGGCCTTCATCACGCGTTCGCGCATGTCTGCGGAGACGCTCGCACCAGGCTTGAAACAGCGCGAAACTGCCGACTGCGAAACGCCTGCCCGCAAGGCGACATCGTATGACGTGACGCCGCGATGATGGCCGAGGGCGGCTGTCGCGGCAGGCATTTTCCTCAGTTTTTTTGAAGTCATTTATTGAACCGCTTGACGCAACGCGGTGACGATAAGTATAGACGTAATTTATCCAAACAGAACCAGTGTATGCATGCGACTGCACATCCAAATAGACAGCGTTGGCCACAGTGATGCCCTTGCAGCAGGCTGCGCTAAAGCAACAGAGCAGGCAAGAAATTGCAAAAGTTGACTGCGGATGCATAAAGCCTGTTATATTTTGATGTGAATCAAACAAAGATTGCATTTCCGCAGGTTTTGTTCAGTGCAAGCATGATTGCATGCGAAGTACACAATGCTGCAATATCTGGATTGAAGCAGGGAGTTCCAAAAGAGAAACGTCGATACGGAAGTAGCGGACGTTCAATAACTGTTCTGGGAGAGAGACGATGAAGATGTGGCCCCGCAAGAAACTGGTAATTCAGATCGCCGCCGCGTTGAGCGCCGCCAACGGCTTTGGTATCGCGCTCGCGCAGACGCCACCGAACCCGGTGCCGCCGCCGAAATCGTCCGCGCTCGAGGAAATCGTCGTGACGGCGCAACGTCGAGCCGAGAACAAGCAGGAGGTGCCGGTGTCGGTAACAGCCGTGACCGGCGACCAGTTGGCGGAGCGCAATATCACCGATATTTCGCAGATGGAAGGGATGTCTCCCGGCTTTACGTTTGGCCGCTCCGGTAGCGACGCACGCCCGGCAATGCGCGGTGTGCGCACCGAGAACGTTGCCGTCAACGGCGACACCACGATTGGTTACTTTGTCGATGGTGTCTACAAATCGCGATCCCAGCAGGCATTGGCCGGCTTCGTCGATATTGCGCGGGTGGAAATACAGCGCGGCCCGCAGGGGACGCTGTATGGCCGAAATACCTTCGGTGGCAACATCTCCATCATTACCAATGAACCGATATTGAAACAGTTCCAGTCTTCAGCGAGCATCCTTTTCGGCTCCTTCAAAAAGACCCGCGTCGAGGGCGTACTCAATATTCCGGTCAGCGATACGGTCGCCATCCGGCTGGTTGGCGCGTACGACAAAGCCGACGGCTATGTGAAGAACGATTTCAATCCCGAAGCCGATCTGTTCGACCAAAATCTGAAATATGGTCGCGTGTCGATACGGTTCAAACCGAATGACCGATTCGATGCCACCTTTCGCGCCGATGGCACCGACGGAGGCGGCAATGGTGGCTCCGCATTTGGCTACAAGCAGGGTGGCACCTATCTTGACCGCGGGTCTTGCCAGCAACTCTTTAACGCCTCGCTGCTCACGCTTAATGTGCGCGGTGGCAACCGTGACGGGGTAACCGATTGCACACGCACCGTCGGAGCGGGGGCCGGCACCGGCACCGGCGCGGTCGGCACCGGCGTCGATCTGGGTATTCCGATCTACGCGGCGGGCAACGCCTATCGCATCGACACCAATTACCAGTCTTATCAAAAATTGTCAGACAAGAGCGCGGCACTCGACCTGGCGTATAAGTTCGACGCGTTTACCTTGAAGTCCATCTCCGGTTACGCCGATTTCAAGGTGGAGCGCACGGCTGACTCGGACATGTCCGCGTCGCAGGTTTTTATCGACTATCAGCTTACAAAAGCGAAGACCTTCTCGCAAGAGTGGCAAATTCTCTCCGGGGGTAATGGGCCGCTCGGCTACGTGGCCGGCTATTACTACTTCAAGGACAAGCTCCGCGGAACGCTCAACAGCGTGCAACAACCGCGCATCATCCGCTCGGCGGCGCTGTCTGCTCCGCTGACACTTGCGCAGAACGGGGGCGCATTCTTTGATGACCCGGTTGCCGAGACCGAGTCCAACGCCTTCTATGCGCAGTTTTCGTGGAAAGCGTCGGATCAGCTGACATTCACACTTGGCGGCCGACGTACCGAGGACAAGAAGGACTTCCGCTTCGCCAACACCAACTCGATCGCACCGCGCAATGCGACCGGCGCGCGCGATGCCACGCTCATCACCTTCGATACGCCCGGACCATCCGATTCAGCATTCGGCTCAAAGGGCTTTACTAACTGCGTACCCGCAAGGGGGCCGGGCTTTTACTGCGATCCGGCCGACCCTAGCGTGCTTCTCGGTGCCACCTACGACCAGAAGAAATTTACCAAATCAACCGGGCGTGCTGCGGTCGATTACAAACTTGGCAAGCAGCAACTGCTTTACGCTTCCTATTCCACGGGCTTCCGCTCCGGCGGCTTCAACTCCGGTCAGGCGGTAGAAGCGGCGCGTACCTTTCTCCCTGAGGAGGTGAAGGCATTCGAGATTGGTTCGAAAAACCGGTTTCTGGACAACACGCTGCAGTTTAATATCGCAGCCTTCAATAACGAGTACACCAACCTGCAGGAGCAACGCCAGGTACCCATTGGCCTAGCGACCATTTCAACCATTTTCAACGCCGCCAAGGCCAAGGCGAACGGCGTGGAAATGGAACTCGAATGGCGCGCAACGGATCGGCTTTCTCTCGGCGGCACACTCTCGTTGCTCGACGCAAAGTACACCAGCTTCCCCGATGTCGCGCTACCGTTTGGTACGTCGATCCTCGTCACGGATGCAGCCGCGACGACGGCAACGGTCGTCAACGGCGTCACCATTGCCCCAGCCGGTCAGCGACGTGTATTTGCGCCCGGTTACTCGTGTGGCGTCATTCCGGGCACCGGTGGCACGGGACAGCCTGCCGCAGCATTCGGTTGTGACTTGTCGGGAAAACGCGTGCCCTACGCAGCACGCTATCAGGGTTCACTGACGGGCTCGTATGAAATCGATCTGCCTGACGGTGGCCGCCTGACGCCGCTCGCCGTCGTGACCTTTTCCAGCGGATACTATGGGCAGCCCACCAACGCGGAGATTGAGAAGCAGAATGCTTACTCGAAGGTCGACCTAAAGCTCAATTGGGAGATCAACCGGCTCTGGAGCGCGTTGTTGTTTGTTGACAACGCAACAGACAAGCAGACGATCAATCGCTTCGTGTGGGGCGGCGGCGGCGCGTTGCAGGTGAGCGCCGCACCTCCGCGTACGTGGGGATTCAGACTTACCTATAAAACGTTCTAGCTTTCTGACAGTTGCGCCGCGACAGGCCGTCACTCTATTGTGTTGAGCGACGGCCTTCGCTTTTTCCGGGTTTGAAAAATCGGCGGAAATTAATATGATGAATTCCCTGCAATCCCAGAAACGAGCTTATGCCGCCGCGCTAGCTTCACTCGCCAATCGCCCGGTGGCACAGTGGCCGGGCGCGCTAAACGATTTGTATCACGCCGATGTTCGCTGGCACGGACCGCATCCAATCAACGAGCACAAGGGTTCGGCCGCAGTGTTGAAGGCATTCTGGGAACCCTTCCTCGCAGCGCTTCCCGATGTCGAGCGGCGCGACGACATCCTCATTGCCGGAACCTTCAAGGATGGTTCGTGGGTAGGCACGTCCGGTTATTACACGGGAACGTTCGTCAATGATTGGCTGGGCATCCCCGCAACGGGTGGCGTACTGAACGTCCATTTCGGGGAATTCAGCCGACTGGAAGAGGGCAAGGTCTGTGAGGTCTATCTGATTCTCGACATCCTCGACGTGATACGCCAAGCCGGACGGTGGCCTGCCGGCTTGCCAAAAAGTCCGGGCATCACGGACAGGGCACCGGGTCCCGCCTCGCAGGACGGCGCTGTCCTCACGGATGGCGACGCGAGAGAAAGCAATAGCAGCCTGGCGCTCGTCGAAGCCATGATCAAAGGCCTGATGTCGTACGATGGCCGCACACTGGCGAGTATGGGCATGACGCGGTTCTGGCATCCGCAGATGATGTGGTACGGGCCGACGGGGATCGGTTCGAGCCGCAGGCTGGAGGGATTTGAAGACGTGCACCAACGTGCTTTTCTCACGGCCTTTCCGGATCGGGTTGGCGGCGACCACAAGGCGCGCATCGGCGACGGCGCATACGTCGGCTCGACCGGCTGGCCATCGGTGCGGGCGACGCATCTCGGGTCTTGGCTCGGCGTTCCTGCGACAGGACGCCGCATTAGCATGCGGGTGATGGATTTCTGGCGGCGAGAGGGCGATCTGTTGCGCGAAAACTGGGTCTTTATCGACCAGCTCGATTTGCTACTGCAAATGGATTTCGACGTGATGGCAAAAATCGGATGAGCGCCGCGACGCCGGTGCGCGCGGAGGATCTCTCCAATACGCGGCGCTGGCTGATGTTCGTGGCACTGATGGGCGTGTACGTGTTCTACGCCTTCTGCTGGAACACGGAAAATTTTCTCCGGCCTTACATGGCAGAGTCGCTCGGCCTCAGTAAGGAGCAGGTAGCTGCGTTCTATAGTTTGCAGGCACTCGGTGCGCTCATCGGCGCGCTCATTATTCCGCAATTTGCGGACCGCTACAGTCGGCGCAATACCTTTGCGTTGATCGCTGTGGCTTTCGGTGTCGCATCGATTGCGTCACTCGGCGTGAGCAGTTTTTACAGTGCGCTGGCGCAACGTTTCGTGATGGGATTTTTCCTCGGTGGCGTGTTCGGTTGCGCGGTGAGTCTCTACGTCGGTCTTTTTTCGCAGTCGTTCCGCGGGCTGCTCGGCGGGCTCGTCCAGTTGGTTTACAACGGTGGCGATGCGGCGCTTTCGTGGTTCGGGCGCCTCTACGCCGACCAATGGCAACTGGTGATGGTGTTCGGCGGTATCGGTGCCATCGCTGCCGCAGCCCTAGTCTATTTCGCTGTTCCAGATGATCGCGTGCTCATCCCGTGGGGCGGCAAGCGCACCCATGCCGGCGCGTCGAAAAAGCTCGCCATCGTCGAGCTGTTTACGCGGGGTTATTGGAAAATCACGCTGCGGCTGGTGTTGCTTTGCGGGCTGAATTTTTTTGCGTTTCAGGCATTCAATGGCTGGATCACCACCTACCTCAAGGAGGAAATGGGTTATCCACCCGACATCGTTGGAAAACTGCTCACCGCCATGCACGTGGGTTCGATGGTCGGCGCAATTGCGTGGGGATTGGCGGCGGATCGCCTTGGTAGGCGGTTCAATGCCCTGGGCTTTTTTCTTGCGGCAGTATTCATCGTCGTCTACATCAACGTTCCGCAGAATCCCTGGATGCTTGCAGGTGCAGGATTCGTCTACGGAGGCTCGCTGGTGTCCATCTGCTGCTGGGGCCCGTATTTCGCAGAGCTCTACCCTGAACATCTGCGTGCGACCGCCGCCTCGATCTTCAACTGGGGGCGGGTCGTATCGCTGTTCGGCGCCGTGCTGGCTGGGGCGATTGCGCAGCGCTACGGGCTGCACACCATTATGTATATCGGCAGTGCAACATTTCTATTCGGCGCGCTGGTCTGGTGGAGTTTGCCGGAGACGCTTGGGACAGAAGCAAAGTAGATGTGACGAAAAAAGTAGAGAACAAGAACAGGCGCGCATTTCCAAGCATAAACCCGCTGAAATCCCCGCCAGTACTACGTTTCAATTGACGCCACGGAAGTCTTTATCGCACCCTGCTAAGCGTTGCGCCGCAACGCAACCCTTTAACCAGCTTTGATTCCCAAGAACGTCATATATATGAACGTAAAAGAACAAATCAAAAAGAATATTGCTAGCCAACTTGAACCCAAACGCAGTGACATGCAAGCCTTGCACCGGCTCATTCTGACAGTGTGACCAGCATGTAAGTTATGGTTCTTCGATGGTAAAAACAGCGAGGGTAAAACTGTTACTGATCTAATTGTTGTTGTGAAATCCGAGCCTAGTCCTTTAAAGTTACCTTAAAATTAGCAGGCGCTCACATGACTGACTCGACGTCGACCTTCCTCGATTTCATCCGTCGTGTCGTCAACGGCGATATCGACGAAGTAGCCCGGCAACTGAAGGCCATCCCTGCATTCGCCAATACGCCATCCAGACTCGGCGCGACACGCGAAGACTCGGCGACCTATTTTTTCAGCGACATCTCCCACTATCTTTACGCCGGTGACACCGCGCTGCACATGGCAGCCGCCGCGTTTCGCCAGCCGGTCGCAGAACTGCTTGTCGCACATAGTGCAGATTGCCGCGCCAGCAATCGTAGGGGCGCAGAGCCGCTCCACTATGCTGCTGACACCAATCACTGGGAACCGGAAGCGCAGGCCGGGATGATTACCTACCTCGTCGCACTCGGTGCGGACGCCAATGCGCTGGACAAATCCGGTGTGGCGCCTCTGCACCGAGCCGTGCGAACGCGCTCGTTGTCCGCGGTACGGGCGCTGCTCGATGGCGGGGCGAGTTCGAGAGCGCCGAACAAAGCCGGATCAACGCCGTTGCACCTCGCCGTTCAGACGACAGGACGAGGTGGAAGCGGTTCCGATCACGCGCGTGAGCAGCAGGCTGCGATCATCGGGCTGTTGTTGGAGCGTGGCGCAAACCCAGGGGACAAAGATGGTAAAGGCAAGACCGCACTGGACGCAGCGAGCAGCGAGTGGATGCGGGCCATGCTCATTTGAGGGGCGGCTGGCATCACATGGATTGGGCCACGGGGAAGCCACAATCACCCGCTAACATCAGGTGCGAACAATCGGTGACAGACCACCAATATTTATCGGAAATAAAAATGGCCTGGCTCGATATATTTGTGAACGCCGAACGTGGACTGCGATGATTATGAAACCCCAGCACCCACGCGCTTTTCCAACTATTTTTGCCTCAAACACCGCACCAGTGCTCAAGATGCGACGGCTGTCGGCGACAGATGCCAGTATCAATCAACTTTCGCCCCGGTCGCCCTGATCACCTCGCCCCACTTCTTCGCTTCATCCCGTATCAGTTGACCAAATTCTTCCGGCGTGCCACCACCGGCTTCTATGCCGACATCAAACAATTTCCGTTTGATTTCCGGCGTCCGTAGCACCTCGCCGATTTCCCGATTCAGGCGGGCGACGATTTCTTTCGGCGTTGCTGCAGGCGCCACCAAGCCGTTCCACGCGATGGCTTCAAATTGCGCGAGGCCAGCCACGCCTAACTCCGCAAGCGTCGGAATTTCAGCAATGGGTGCGAAGCGTCTCAGGCGGGTAACCGCAAGCGCTTTTATTTTTCCTGCCTTCACCTGCGCCATCAGATTTGATGGTGCTGCAAAAATTACTTGCACCTCACCCGCTGCCACCGCGAGGGTGGCTGGAGGCCCACCATTGAACGGCACGTGCAGCAAATCCACGCCCGCCTGTTTTTTGAATAACTCCATACACAGATGCGAAACCGAGCCATTGCCGACGCTGGCGTAGGTGAGTTTTCCGGGCCTCGATTTTGCCAATGCGACTAGTTCCTTCAGGGAATTTACCGGCACATTCGCAGCCACAGCCAGCAGATTCGGTTGTGAGCCCGTCAGGATGATGGGAACGAAATCGCGATGTGGGTTGTAGCCGAGCGATGCGTACAACGTTGGCGCATTGGCGAGCGGGCCGTTGAAACCGAGGTAGAGCGTGTATCCGTCGGCGGCGGATTTCGCGACTTCGGCTGCGGCAATTGTGCCGCCTGCGGCGGGCTTGTTGTCGATGATGATTGCCTGCCCTAATCGAGCCCGCAATTCGGTAGCGATCAGGCGTGCAACGATATCGACTGAGCTGCCGCCGGGTGCGGCGACGACGATGCGGACAGATTTTTGCGGCCACTGCGCGCGTGTGGGCGTTGCAGTGAGCGTACCGGGCAATAGCAGGAATATCGTAAACAGTAAGAATTTTTTCATTGCAGGTGGCCAGATATCCCCTGATTTTACCGTTCGCTCACTTGACGCAGTTTTCCACACACGCGGATAATCAATCAATGAACCCGAGGGCCCCATGAAAACACCTGATCAAATCGGCAAGTACCGCGTCATTAGTGAGCTTGGCAAAGGTGCGACCGGTGCAGTCTATCTCGCCGAGGATACGTTCAAGCATCGCAATGTCGCCATCAAGGTGATGTTTCCCGAGGTGCTGAAAGACGCAGAAGATGGCGAGCTGTATCGGCGCATGTTCCTTAACGAGGCTTCGCTCGCAGGCAAACTGCAGCACCCGCACATTGTGTCGATTTACGATGCGGTGGTCGAAGAGGGCATGAGCTACATCGTGATGGAATATGTAGAAGGCGGCACGCTGGAGAAATTTTGCCAGCCGGAAAACCTGCTCGGCATCCAGGAAGTGGCGGAAATTATTTTCAAGTGCGTGCGTGCGCTGGCCTTTGCAAATACCGAGGGCCTGAT
>JANYFH010000195.1 GCA_025362705.1 Betaproteobacteria bacterium | reverse complement strand
CATTTCGCTTTCGTTAAGTACTCAACGAAAAGCTTACAGGATCAGACAAACTAATCAAGGACATGGAAGTCGGCCATCTGTTTTTCGATTATTACGATAATCTCAAGGAAGTTGATTTGCGCTTCCTCAGCGGAACGAATTTGAAAGAGCCTTACTTCGACAAATGGCTCGATGCCTACCCAGATCCCTACCCCCAACGTTATCGGAAAAATATTCCGTACAACTTCGTCAAGCAAAACGGTACGCTGCTAATGACGATCAAAGATGGAGAAGTTATTCATCCTAAGGTCTTAAACAAAGAGCCATTGATCAACGTCGATTAGACAAATCGTGTCGGTAGCAACTGGGCTCGGGTTTTTCGAAATTTCATTGAAAAACCCCCTTAATATTCACCGGCATCAGCAGCAATAAATGCTCCAAACGCCTCGCCAGTGCTAGTGCTTTTTGTATTTTTTTCGTTTAGACCTTTGTGGGAAGAACGCAATCATGCAATTTCCTGTTCATGATCGGCTCACACGTGAGCGCGTATTGCGGCAGCATGGCCAAACCTGCCAGGCATGCGGCGCAGACGCGAGCGACGTCGGTGGCAAAGCCGAAATGCGCGTCGGATTCATCCCGCGCAACGATGTGTCGCTCGAATTGACGGATGCCGATTTGAAAACGCTGTGTCCAGATTGCGATGACGGCTTCGCGACGGCGATGCTTTTTCTGCGGATGAACGCGCAAGACTTACTGCAAGAAATTCGTCGGGCGACAGTTTCTGATCAACTCGCGGTACTTGATTGGTTACTGAAAAAATACCCTGAGCGCGAGGCAATATGAGGAAGCCCAAAGAAAATCAAAGGCTCAGCATGAAGTAAAAAGGGGTGTTATTTGTTTTCAGAACAAATCACATTGGCCCCCTTAATTTTTCGGTTAATCCCCCTGCGGGGCCAGGCGCAACGACACGACGCACCGGGTGATCGGAGTTCAACGGCCAGCATTCTCCTGGCGCTCTGAAGACATCCTGTCTTATATCGCACCGCCACCTACACCACAAACCGCAATAGTCCTACGCCGCTTTGCGCGACGGACCGGGCTCGGCATACAGGGCCACAACGTAGCCTTGCAACTTGGTGATCACAGCCAGTTTGAGGTTGAAAAAAACAGGTGGTTTCCTCGCTCGCAACCCGCACCCACATGAGATTTGGGCCTGCACTGCCGCCTGCTCTCATATCCAAAAAAAACTGTTAGCCCGCCGCCGTCCTCACCGCGTGAGTTCGACGAAGCATTGTGGGTGATTGTTGAAAACCCCGTCGTCGCTTATCTACATCTGCCAAAGTCCAAAATGAACTCAGCGACGTCTGATCGCCCACTTGAATTGCTCGATACGGCAGCGCCCGCAACTGCACGAAGACGGTATCTGCGTGTACGCACAAAGTTTGCTGTCGCACTTTCCATAAGCGCGGCGTGGTTTGCGTTTTCGCTTTGGCTGGCCATGCCATGGATGCACGATCTGGCTGACTTGTCGAACTGGGCTATTGCGATTTTCGCGGTCGGCGGCATTGCGCTGGTGCCAGGCTATATGAATGCCTTTCTGATCACGAGCCTCATGATCGACAGGCGCCCGTTACGAAAGCGGCTCGACACGTATCCCGGTATCACCATCCTGATCGCGGCATACAACGAAGGTCCATCCATCGCCGAGACCATCCAGTCAATCGAGCGATTGCGTTATCCCGGCCCGCTGGAGGTCATGGTGATCGACGATGGTTCGACCGACGATACGCCGGACGTGGTTGCAGCGTTCACCTTTCCCTGGCTCACGCTGCTGCGCCAGCCGAAGAACGCGGGCAAATCTGCCGCGCTCAATCGCGGTCTGGCACTGGCTCGTCATACGTTGATCGTCACGCTGGATGCGGATTCGTATCTGTGCGCGGATTCGCTCGAACATTTGGTGGAACGCTACTTTAGCGATCCCACCCACACGCGAGCGGTGGCGGGGGCGATGATGGTCCACAACTCGCGGACCAACTGGGTCACCAAGATGCAGGAGTGGGATTACTTTCACGGCATCGCCGCCACAAAGCGCATGCAGTCACTGTTCCACGGAACGCTGGTCGCGCAGGGAGCATTCTCGATCTACGACCGGCAGTTGTTGCGCGAACTGGGCGGCTGGCAGGATTGCGTGGGCGAGGACATTGTGCTGACGTGGGCAATTCTCGAGGCGGGATGGCGCGTGGGCCATGCCGAGGACGCTCTCTGCTTTACCGATGCACCGGAACAGCTCGGGCAACTGGTGCGGCAGCGGCAGCGGTGGGCGCGCGGGATGATGGAAGCATTTCGCCGCCATCCGCGCATCCTCCTGTTGCCTCGCATGTCGACGGTATTCATTTGGTGGAATCTTTTTTTCCCGTGGCTGGATCTCGCGTTCACGCTTTGTTTCATTCCCGGCATTGTGCTGGCGTTGTTCGGCATCTACTGGATGGCGGGACCGATGACCCTTGCTCTGCTGCCGCTGTCGCTGATCATGAACGCGGTCATGTATCGCGTCAGTATAGGTATGTTCAAGGCGGAAGGCCTGCGTGTGCGTTACAACCCACTGGGCTTCGCCGTATACGCCCTGGGCTACAGCCTGATCCTGCAACCTGCCAGCGTCGTCGGATACGTGTCCGAATTGCTGGGCGCGCGCAAAACCTGGGGGACAAAATGAAAAAGTTTCGCAACATTCGGATGGCGACAATCGCCGCCGTTACGATCACAACAATTAGCGGCGTCACATCTGTCGGCGTCGCACGAGCTGAAGAAGAAACATTCGTCGCGCCAATGGCTGATTTCAGTGTCGGTAGCGACAGTGATGGGTTCAAAAGCCTGCGCTTGCGGCTGAGTGTGCTGCCTTCTTATGCAAACACCTGGAGCCATTCCGGCGCGGTGGTTCAATCTACACGCTACGAACAGGGGGATTTCCGCAAGGATGTCGCCGCCGTTCTGGGAATCTACCGCGACCAGCGCCGCGACACACTTGCCGGCGTCGATGTGGAGGCGGGCGTCGCACGCGTCGCCGGTCACCTGCGTCCGGTCGGTGAGATGAATTTGCGACTGTCGACCTCGCTCAACACGTCGGTGGATCTGATTGCCTCCGCCGATCTTGTCGAAACACCGAAAGCGCTTGAACGCGTTACGGCGTATACCTTTGCGGCCGCAAGCGTTGAACAACGCCTCAGCGAGCGCTTTACGTTTACCGGTCTCGCCGGCTGGCAGCACTTCACCGACGGCAATTCGCGGCCACACGTGCGCGCACGCCTGATCTGGCTTGCTATCCCGGATGCGGGCATCACGTTGCAGCTCCGCTATCGGCAATACTGGTCGCGTGAACTCGATGTAGGCGGCGCGTATTTCAATCCACAGGATTACCGGCAATGGCTGGGCGTGGTGGCCATGCGGAAACGCCACGCCGGCTGGATTTATAGCGGCGCTCTTGGCGCCGGTCAGGAAAACTCAACCGGCGCAGGATCGCATCCGGCGTATCTGGCCGAAGCGCGTGCGGAAGGCCCACTGGGGCCTAACGCGAGGCTGGTATTGCGCGCCGCATATAACCGTTCCGCAGGCTTCAGCGACAGCCCGGATTATGCGAGTCGCGTGATCGGTGGCTCAGTGGTGATCCCGTTTCGCTGATTCCCGAAACCACATCCGTCCAACCAGCGGCTTTTTATTGCCTGCTACATTAGCGTGCATGACTAAATCAAAAATCATTGAACTGCTCAGAATCAAAAGGGTGATTTGTTTTCGGCGCGTCGCGAGCGGGCTCAGCTGACCCCGGCTCGGACCCGCTTTCCCGATTCAACCAAAGAAATTTCCATGGGACGTGGGGATGACGGGCAGTGACGAGCGTATCTGGATAGATGCCGTTAGTGCTTCGGGCTTGGAACGTGCTGGTCAAACAGGATCGCGTTGCCGTCGGGGTCGGTGACCTTGAAATACGCAGGCCCCTCGGTCTTCTCGTCCGCCTCGGGTGCCATCGTGAGGCCACGCGCCTTCAAGGTGCGCTGCAGCTCGCGCACGTCCTGGAAGTCCTTCATGGTCTCTTTGTCCTTCGTCCACCCCGGGTTAAACGTCATGATGTTCTTGTCGAACATACCTTGGAATAGCCCGATCCTCGCGTTCCCGCTCTGGAGGACGATCCATTTCTGTTCGAGCTTGCCGGCGACCACCTTGAAATCAAGCTTCTCGTAGAAGGCCTTGGAGGCCTTGATGTCCTTGACTGCGAGACTGACGGAAAAATTTCCCAGGTCCATGGCCTTCTTCTCGCTGGCTGGCGCAGGTTGCGCCGCAGCCGTACCGGCCATCGCAGCAATTGCGATCACGGCCAGGGCGCTGGCGAGTGTGAGTGTGAAGGTTCGTGCTTTCATGTGAATTCTCCTTTGTGCGAAAGTTATCTACGTGTAAGTGAAAAGGGTTAGGGTGATTTTTCGTGCGGTGTGCCGAAAAAAATCACCCGAATCCCTTTAATTTACGCCCATGCCTGATCCTGTCCACTTTTCATTGAGGGTTTAAGCCGCTCTTTTATTCAGCCGAGCGGATTGGCTGTCGTTACTTGGAATTGTGGATAAGTCGTC
>JANYFH010000085.1 GCA_025362705.1 Betaproteobacteria bacterium | reverse complement strand
AATTTCTCAAGTCAATGTTGTGAACTCACAACACGTGAAACTGGAAATTTGTATCAATCATCAAATTTCATCGCTAACTCTTGCAATAACTCGCCGAGTTTTGTAACGACTTTGCAACACACAAGCTATTTGTCGCGAAATTGTGAGGCGTGAACACGCTTTGATAAAAAAATCAGCACAACGAAAAGCGTAATCACCACATTGTTCGCACTGTGTTGAGGTTGTTCAAGCGCCATTTGCATACTGGCGTGTTTGAACATTCTTGGTCATGAGGCTCAATTAGGCGCGACTCTTTTATGCAGCCATTTTTCTGCCCTTCGGCGAACTTGCTCTGGCCTCACCAGTTCTGGCGTGACGTTGACGCTGGATTGCATTTTTTTTGGAAACTTTTTTATAAGAGGATCAAATGTATAAAAAAACGCTCAATAAGACTCTCCTGGTGCAGGCGCTTTCTGCTGCGTTAGGGGCAACCGCGCTGACAGTTGCAGTTGGCCCGGTCGCATTTGCGCAACAGCCGCCGCCGCCGCAAACAGTTGACAGAATCGAAGTTACCGGCTCGCAAATTCGACGGATTGACGCCGAGACCCCCAGCCCTGTTCAAGTCATCACCTCTGCGGATCTGGTCAATTCCGGCTTTACCAGCGTTTCTGAAGTTCTGCGTAATATCACGGCCAATGGCAACGGTACGCTCGATACCGGTTTCAACCGCGCATTCGCAGGCGGCGCCAGCGGTGTTTCGCTGCGCGGCTTGACCCTTGGCGCAACCCTGGTATTGATTGACGGTCATCGCATGGCGCCCTATCCCCTGTCGGACGACGGACAGCGCGCCTTCGTCGACATCTCTTCGATCCCGTTTGACGCCGTTGAACGCATTGAGATTCTCAAGGACGGCGCATCGGCTGTTTATGGCTCCGATGCCATCGCCGGCGTGGTGAACGTGATCCTGAAAAAATCGCATAAGGGAACGACCCTGAACGCCGAGGTTGGCACCAGTCAGCATGGCGGCGGCACAACCTCAAAGTTTTCCATCATGCATGGTTTCGGTGAAGCGGGCGACAAGCACAGCGGCTATGTTGCACTGGAATACCGGCAGCAGGATGCAATCATGCTCAACCAGCGTGCCGGCTATGATTGGACCAACTTCGACTGGCGCCCCTTCGGAGGCTCGGACATGCGTCCCGGAGCCATCAACGGATTGGTGGTCAATCCCAGGCTGCTCACCCCCATTCTGACCCGGCGCGGTGCATCAACGGCCAACACCGCCAACGTCATTTTCCTTGGCAATCCGAATTGCAACTTTACGAGCTATAAAGCGGATCAGTGCATTTACACGGACCCTGTCTCCCAGCTACAGCCCAAATCGAAGAACATTAACCTGATCGGCAGCCATACGCTCAAGTTTTCCGACGGGTGGGAATTGAATACCAAGGCTTCGGTATTTGACAGCCAACAACAGCAAACCCGTACGATGACCTCCATCCCCAACGGCAGTTTCGCGGGAATTACCATTACCGGCGCTGGAATTATCCCCAAGATCGTCAATGCCATTCCGGCCTTCACGGTTCCAGCCAATTACCCGGGAAATACCTTTGGCGCGCCGGCCAACGTACGCGGTTTCCTGACCCCGGGCATTGGCCGCCTGACGGAATTTGACACCAAAGCGTATCGTCTGGTGTCGGATTTGACCGGCAATATTGGTGATTGGGATGTCAAGGGCTCGGTGGGATTCACGCGGGTTGAAACCTTGCAGGCAGTTTCCGGTTCGATCAATTTTGCCAATCTGCTGACGGCACTAAACTCAACCGATCCGGCCACGCGCTTCAATTTGGTTGGTGGCAATAGTGACGCAGTAATAGCATTTGTTGCGCCCCGCGGTAGAAACAAGTCAACGGATGAACTGAACTTTGTTGAAGCCAAGGGCACGCGTGAATTATTCCAATTGCCAGGAGGCCCTTTAAGCCTCGGTGTCGGTACGTCTTATGTCGACAAGAGCCTGAATAATCCATCTGCCAAGGAAAACCAGATCGGCACGCAGGTTATTCAGGCCTTCTTCGCCATCGGTAAGGAAAAGAACACCTCGGTATACGCAGAGGTCGTGGCACCAGTCTTGAAGTCCCTGGAAATTGATGCCGCAGTGCGATATGACAACTTCGATACCTACGGCAGCTCGACCACACCGAAAGCCGGGTTCAAATTCAGCCCAGTTGATCAAGTTTCGTTCCGTGGCACGGTTGCCAAGGGCTTCAGGGCACCAAATCCGGCTGAAAACGGCACTGCAGGTTCCCTATTCGGGTTTAACAACAACGTCCGGGATCCCCTGCTTTGCCCAACCAGCAATGCGAACGGCACACCTAACCTGACCGCCCCAACGAACGTCCCGGCTTTTTGTGGTTTTGGCCCAATCTATTTGCAATCAACAACCAAGAGCTTGCAGCCCGAAAAATCGAACTCGTACACTCTGGGGATGATTCTCGAGCCGGTTAAGAGCTGGTCAACGACCGTGGATTATTATTCCATCGAGTTGAAAAACCAGATCACCAGCGCCGCAAATTCGCCGACGTTTGTCGTATTGGATCATATCGTTCGCGCCACGCCCCAGCAAGTCGTATTCGGCGACGGCAGCAGCGGGCTTTCATCGGTGGGACCGATTGCGTTCGTCAACGTAGACTACTTCAACGCGTCTTCCACCAAGACGACGGGTATCGATATTGAAACCCACTACACTTTCAAGTTTGGCGGAGGTGTTCAGTTTACGACCGGCTTGGCGTTTGCCCGCATGCTATCCTACGATGTGACCCTGCCTGATGGAAAAACCTACAAACTGGCAGGAACGCATGGCCCTGTGGTGGTTGGCGGCGACACCGGCAGCCCGAAAGATCGTGCGCAGCTTACCTTGTCCTATGAAAATGGTCCGTTCACGATTGCTTCAACGACCAATTACATTGGCGGCTACGACGTCACCGATCCCTCGGTGGGAACGACCACCTGTGCCTTGGCACTTGGCGACAATGCGAACAATCCGCGGTTCTTTGAAGGGACGGATGCGCCAAGCCAATTTTGCAAGGTCAAATCCTTCACCTACACCAACCTGGCGTTCCAATACCGGGCAACGAAGAACCTGACGTGGAAATTATCGATCACCAACCTGTTTGACAAACAGCCGCCGGTCGATTTGGACACCTATGGTGCAAGCGGTATCAATACTAGCGCCGCCGGTGGTGCACCGTACAATCCTTCGTTGCATCAAGTTGGTGCAGTCGGCCGATTCGCCAGCGTTGGTATGACATACCGCTTCTGATTGATGTCGCCAGCGAATTTTCCAATACGCTGAATCAGGAGTCTGCAACTGACAAGCCCCGCAGGATTTATCCTGCGGGGTTTTTTTATTAACGCGCTCCGTAGAGCGCAATTACATTCAACCGCGCCACGGGAGTAATTTTTTTTGGAGCATGTCCGCGTCTGTCGAATCGCGAGCGGCATCACGCGGTGACCCTCCCCATTGACGTCCCCCAGGTACTACGTAGTTGCAAACCCGAGCGAAAGCCTGCGATCTTGGCCCATGCGCGATGATCGCGCCGCTTGTGGTGTGCCGAAATACCTCATGAGTAGGCGATGCGGTGCTTCGTCCGAATAAACAATCATTTTCGGACATAATCTCTTAGTCGAGCCTTACTTATTGGTATGTGTGGTGTGCATGATCGAATGTCTGAAATTGATCTAAACGTGTCGCCACACGGCACGACAGCGGATGACAAATTCCCTAACATGGCGTCGCGATTGCAATTGCCGCCGTTTTCACCTTTTGAATTTAGGATCCGATTATGTTCAAGAACACGATTGTTGTTTGGAGGCATGCACAAATCGCACCAGTGCTGTTGGTCGCCGCGCTCGCCTGGTCGCTCGTGTCCACAGCATACGCGCAGGACGAGACCGGGCAGCCTGTATCGGTGAGCGAATCCGGCGTGGAAGCGAGCATCAAGCCGGGCGACGATTTTTTTGCCTACGCCAACGGTGCCTGGCTAAAGGCCACTGAGTTGTCGGCAGGAAAGGAGCGCTGGACCGGCCGCGACGAGATCAACGAGTTGACCCGACGGCAGGTCTTGAACTTGCTGGACGACGCGGTCGCCGCACCAGCGGAATCGACCGCGCGCAAAGTGGCCAATTTTCGTGCAGCCTATTTGAACGAGTCCGCGATTGAGGCCAAGGGCATTGCGCCCCTCAAGCCGCTGCTGGATCGCATTAATCGCGTGCGCGACAAAGCAGCATTGACCCGACTGCTGGGGAGTGGGTTGCGCGCCGATGTCGATCCCATGAATGCGGGCATCTATAACGCACCCCATTTGCTGGGCCTCGCGGTGCAGGCGAGTATCCACGGTGAAAAAACCTACCCTGCGTTTTTGCTGCAAGGCGGGCTCGGTTTGCCAGATCGCGAGCACTATTTAAGTGCCGAGCCGCGCATGCAAATGCTGCGAACACAGTACCGTGAGTACCTCGGTCACATTCTGGTGCTGGCCGGTTTCGATAACGCCGCATCGGTGTTGAAGCGTGCCGAAGCTGTGATGGCGCTCGAAACCAGTATTGCTCAGAGCCACGCAACGCGCGAGGCATCTTCGAACGACCGTAACGCCGATAACTTATGGACACGTGCCGACTTCACGAGTCAGGCACCGGGCATGGACTGGTCTCTTTTTCTCGCGGCGGCGGGATTGTCCAAACAAAAATCTTTTGTCGCATGGCAGCCCAGCGCCTTGAAAGGTGCGGCAGCCTTGGTCGCATCGGAACCATTGCATGTATGGAAGGATTATCTGCGCACCCGTGTCATTCATGGCTATGCCGATGTGCTACCGCGCGCCTTTGCCGAGCAGGCTCAGGCGATGCGCGGCGCAGCTGGTTTACCGCTGAGTCCGCGCGCGCAGCGTGCGATGGAAGCCACACAATCAGCCATGAGCGAAGCGCTGGGTCGCCTGTATGTTGAGCGTCACTTTCCACCTGATCATAAGGCCCGGGTGCAGGCTATTGCTGCCAATGTCGTCGCGGCTTTTTCCCGCCGCCTCGAAGCGGTGACCTGGATGTCTGCCAATAGCAAGGTGATGGCGCAGGCGAAACTGAAGTCACTGTACTTCGGTGTCGGATATCCGGAAAAGTGGCAGGATTTTTCGGACCTGGTCATCGATCCTACTGATGCATTGGGTAACGTCCGGCGTGTCGCGGATCGGAACTATCGTCAGGCGTTGGGCCGGCTGGGCAAAAGCGTCAAGCAAACCGAATGGTCCGTCGCACCGCATTGGGCCGGTGCGGTTCTCAAGTTTAATCAGAACGCGTATAACTTTACGGCGGCGCTGCTACAGGTGCCGAAGTTTGATGCAGCGACCACAGAAGCCACCTGCTACGGTGCCATCGGCGCGACCATCGGTCACGAAGTCAGTCATTTTGTCGATACGCTTGGTGCGGAGTACGAAGCGGACGGCCACATGCGCCGCTGGTGGACACCTGAGGATCTGTCGGGTTACCAAACGTCGACCGCAGCGCTGGTGAATCAAATTTCCGAATACCGTCCGCTGCCAGATGCTGCGATCAACGGCAAATTGACTCTTACAGAAAATCTGGCTGATCTCGGCGGCCTAGCCGCCGCCTTCGATGCCTATCGCACCACTCTCGGCGGCAAAGCGGCCGACCAAGAATTCGTAAGACAACAGGATCGCCAATTCTTTATTGGGTTTGCGCGAAGCTGGCGCGGCAAGATGAGCGAAACCGCACTGCGAAAATATCTTGCCAATGACAATCACGCCCCGGAGAGCTACCGCATTGCCACCGTGCGCAATATCGATGCCTGGTACGAAGCATTCGATGTGCAGCCGGGGCAGCGGTTGTATCTGGAGCCCAAGGCTCGCGTGCGGATCTGGTAAGCGCCATGCATATCACCGTTTGCGAGTTGCCCCACGAGCCAACCGCGTTGGCAGCAGCATGGGCTGACCTCCGCCAGCACATGGCGCAGCAGGTGCCCGGACTCGTGCTGTTGCCGGAGTTTGCGTGCGTTGACCCGGTGTGGGAAGCTGAACTATTCGATCCCGTTCAATGGGCCGCTGCCGAAATGCAGAGCACATTCTGGCTTCAGCGCCTCCCCGAATTACAGGCCACACACGTCGTCGGCACACTGCCCGTCCGCGCCGAAGGTCGGTGCTTCAATCAGGGCTTCATCTGGTCTACGGAAGATGGACTCAAACCATTGCGTGCCAAGTTCTTTCTGCCCGATGAGCCGGGCGGTCGTGAATCGCGCTGGTTCGCCAGGGGTGATCGCGTATTCCCAGCATTCTGCGCGGGTGACCTAACGTTCGGGCTCAATATCTGCACCGAAATGTGGGCACTGGAAACCTACGCCGATTACACAGAGCAGGGCGTGCAGATCATCCTCTCGCCACGCGCGACCGCAGCTGCCACCAAGGCCAAATGGTTGTCGCTGGGAGTAGTGGCCGCTGTGCGTTCGGGTGCCTATAGCGTGTCGTCCAACCGGGTGGACCCGACCGGCGCTTGCGGCGGCACAGGCTGGATCATCAGTCCGGAGGGCAAGATTCTCGCGACCACGACCCCCGACAAACCTTTCGTCACAATCGATATCGACATCGCCGCAGCGGA
>JANYFH010000076.1 GCA_025362705.1 Betaproteobacteria bacterium | reverse complement strand
CGCGCAATGCTGCCGGGAATACCCATGATCGAAGGCAGCAAGCCGAGCGTGCCCATCACTACACCCACAGCGTTGATGTCGATCAAATCGAGCGCATGCGCGAGTGCCACGACTGCCAGCGCCGCGGCGAGAAGTTTGGTTGCCTGACGCAAGCGGCGACCCATGTCGAGCCGCAGCACATCCTCAATGAACAGGGCGGTTCCGCAGGATGCCAGCAGCGCCGATACACCGGCCATGTGTTTTTCAATCCAGACGTTATCCGTCCAGAGATAGAGTGCGCCGATGCCGAAGAAGTGAGCCGAAAACAGCACGCTGGCAAGAATCAGCAGCGAGTACTTGATATAGAGGTGCTCGCGCCGACTGACCCACTGCAGCAGGCTGTAGAGCAACAGGCACAGACCCAAACTGGTCAGAAAACCCTGAAGCATCTGCTCATTCAGGGCGGCCGCATGAAACGGCGAAAGTTTGCTTAGCGTTATCGGCAAAATCATCGAGCCGATGGTTTCGACACGAAGATAGATGGTGTAACTCATGCCGGACTGCAATACCAACGGTGCCGCATGGGAACGGCTATGGATGGGGCGCAGCACTTTTGGTTGGGCGTTGCCTAGCAGTGCGTACTGCACAACCCGACCGTCGGCGACGACATGCACGTCGATTCGGTTCAACAAGGCGTAATCGATAGCGAGTATCCACTGCTCGCTTTCAGACAAATTCGCCACCGCTGCGACGGCTGGCACCGTGACCGGCACCTGCAGCCACACCACTTTCTGACCCAGGCCGAGCGTGGCATAAGCCGACTGTGGCGGCGCAAACTTTGCAGGGGCTGCCATCACTTCATCTATCGTGAGGTGTCCATCCGGATCGCGCAGGATCGTCACGGACGACCACAAGTCGATGACTGCATTCGACTGACCAAGCACCACTGGCGTTACCGCTGCTGCCGTCGAACTGGCTAGATTTGCGGCTATCAGCAAGATGCCGATGGCAAGGCGGAATGCGTCGCGTAAACAGTTTAGACGGGGCATTGAATCACAGGTTTAAGTTGGCGTTTTTTTGAGTATAGATTATCCGAACGCATGAACTACAGCGGGCTTCGCGTCGGCGCTTTCCAGCTTCCCTTGATGGTGAAGTAGTCCTCGAGGCTGTTCATCCAGCGGGGTGCTTTCGGGTCATCACTCCATTGCGCCATCATCGCATCAATGCCATCCCGCACATGCTGCGGCAATTTCAGGGGGCGGGTTTGATCCATCATCAGTTTGGCGATCAGATGATAGCCGAGCACGCGGGTGAGAAAGCGGGCAATCGAAAATTCTGGAAACGCGAAGCGCACCAGCCAGTCAATTGCCCGTATTAGAAACATGCCGCCTGTGAAGAGCAGAGAAGCGAGCCACGGTACTGGGCCGCTGAGCCCAAGATTCCTGGACGTCGCAGGTCCACAAAGATAGCGCGTCAGGAGCACCGGAAAAAACTTTGCGAGGCGCGACGGGATGACCGCCGCCATGCTTTGCATCAGAGCGTTGCCCAGCGCTGTACGCGGGTCGGGGAGCCGTGGCCGTGAGGCCCAATCGCCCCGACCGCGTTCCTGCATGCGCATAAATAATGTCTCGGCCTCGTCCATGGTATCGGCCATCAATTCACGCTCGATACCGAGCATGTGGCCGGCCACATTCCACGCATGCAGATATGCGCTTTCATCAGCTGATGAAAGCGCGATGCCGAGTTTCTTCATGCTGCGCAAAAATACATAGCTAAAGGTGAGTAATGTGTAGGCCAGTTCCTCTTGATTGCAGGGCAGGCCCATGGCACCGGTTTGCCAGCCGTGCACGAACAGGGCTTGCTGCATATTGTCCCGTACACAGATTGCTGCCAGCGGCGGCACCACGCCTGCTTCGGCGGCGTAGCAACCATTCTCGCCAGCGCCGAGTGCCGCAATCGCCGCCTCGGGGCTGCCGCGCAAAATCAGATTGCGTATGGTGGCGTGGATCAATCGCACCTTGAATATCTGCGCCAC
>JANYFH010000377.1 GCA_025362705.1 Betaproteobacteria bacterium | reverse complement strand
CGCACCGCGCTGGCGGTAGCCTCGGCTACTGCGATCAACGCCGCTGCCTCGCCCTGCGCTTTGTTGATAGCGGCTTGTTTTTCGCCTTCAGATGCAAGGATCGCACCCTGACGTTTACCGTCGGACAAATTGATTTGCTCCTGACGCAGACCCTCGGACTTCGCGATAACCGCACGCTTTTCGCGCTCGGCGGTAATCTGCGCTTGCATGGCACGGAGTATTGATTCGGGCGGCGTG
The DNA here is from genome assembly GCA_025362705.1 of Betaproteobacteria bacterium. Taxonomy (GTDB): domain Bacteria; phylum Pseudomonadota; class Gammaproteobacteria; order Burkholderiales; family Usitatibacteraceae; genus UKL13-2. The sequence continues at coordinate 18,266 of JANYFH010000377.1, read as the reverse complement.
AGGCTCTTCAGTTCGTAGCGCAATACCTTGATACCCCAGGTGCGGCCGGCCTCGTCGAGTACGGCAACGATCTGCCGATTAATCTCGTCGCGGCTTTCGAAGGTCTTGTCCAATTCCATCTTGCCGATTTCGGAACGCAGCGCTGTCTGGGCGAGTTGCGAAATGGCCAGCTCGTAGTTTGAAGAACCGTAGCTGGCCAGCTTCGCGTCCATCACCTGAAAATAAATGATGCCGTCCACTGCGAGCTGGGTATTGTCTTTGGTGATACAGACTTGCTCAGCGATATCGAGCGGCACTTCTTTGAGCGAATGGCGGTAAGCCACACGATCCATGAAGGGCGTGATCCAGTTAAAGCCCGGCTGCAGCACCGTATGAAATTTACCGAGCCGTTCCACGACCCAGGCACTTTGCTGCGGTACGATTTTCATGCCTTCGATAATGAGTGCCAGGAAAAACGCAGCCAGGAATACGCCAATGGCGATGCCTGGATTCGCTGTCATATATCCTGCTGCTGCACCGATGATTACTGCGATGACGAATTTTACAAACATGGGAATCTCCTTACGAGGTTGTTCAACTACAGTTGCTATTACAGGGGGAACACTTGAATTCATTGATGTCTTGTCGGCCACAGCATAGGGCGAATCAGACTTCTGCTTGAGCATGCCGGGCGCGGCGTGTTTTGAGGCCAGATGCGGCTTCAAATTCGCGGTCACCTTCTCGGCTAAATTCGATACCAATTTTGCTGCTGTAGCGCGGGCACATGGCTGCTGGCCCATCGTGGTCGCGGTGGTATTCCTGGTGCTGGCGTCTTCGTCCTTGATCGCATGCAAATTCTCCTCGGCCAACTTGGATTTCTTGCGGAACATTCCGCCGGTAATACTGAGTTCAATCAACTCGATCCACTTTTTCGCCGCTGGATTTTTGCTTTTGGCGGCCTCGTCCCTGATCGTCTGCACGATTTCTTCGGCCCATTTGAATTTATTGCTGCCCAAGCCCACGACCGCACCGAACACCAACAACGCAATCCAATCCGAATGAGTGACCGCCTTCGCAATCAGCGCGGCAATCACCCCGGCGATGAGTCTGGATCGCATCAAGCACTCGGACGATGGTTGCTACCAACCACCCAGCACTGACCATCCTGCGCAAGAATATGCAGTGTGCCACCCGCGCCAACGGCGTTGGCCGCGACATCACCGGGCTTCACGCGTGCATCCCACTCGGCACCGCGATATTTGATGCGCAACGTGCCTTCTGCCTGATTGATCCAATTTGCCACCAACACCGACTGGCCGATATCGATCGCATTTGCCTGATCGCCGTCGGTGCGATGCGCTGCGTGCCAGCGTTGCACCCACCACGTGCCGATGCCGGAAACGATGCCGGCCGCCGCGACTTGCACAATGAACGGTGCCCCGAGCCATGCGGCGAGCGCACCGGCCAGCGCACCGACGCCGATCACGAGTAGATAAAATGTTCCCGTCATCAATTCGATGATGACGAGTGAAAAGCCGACTGCGGTCCAGATGAGATAGTCCTGCATGATTTCCTCCAAACGTTTATCCGGAACGATTCATCCGGGAATCGTGCGGCGTTACTTGGAAGCCAGTATTGGTGCCGCCAACGTACACGTCAAGCCGGATGTCGCGTTTACCCCGGGCTGTGCGACGAATGGCGACCGGGCCTGACCAATGGCGAGCCGGGCTTCGAATGGCATCATCTACGTCAGTTTCCCCTCACCCCAGCCCTCTGCTTCGCTTCAAGTGTTCCCTTGTCCCAACGGAGAGGGTGAGAAATGCGGCCCGATGAGAAAAACGTCATCGTGCCGACTAAACGTTGGGGCGTTTGGCCGAGATCACCCCGGTATTCACACCGGCGTAGTTCAAGCCGCCAAACAAGCGTCCGTGCTCAATCTTTACACAGCGATCCATGACCACGTCCAGCCCTGCCGCGGTCGCGCACCCAGCAGCGGCAGCGTTTACCACCCCAAGCTGCATCCACAAACATTTTGCGCCGAGGCGAATCGCGTCTTCCGCAAGCGCAGGAATTTCTTCGGCTTTTCGAAAGCAATCGACCATATCGATTTTCTCCGGGACGTCGTCGAGCGTTGCGTAGCATTTTTCGCCCAGCACCTCCTGATACGCAGGATTCACAGGGATGACGCGGTACCCATGCTCTTTCAGATACTTGGCCACAAAGTAGCTGGGCCGCCACCAGTTGGCGGATAGGCCGACCACGGCGATGACGTGATTTTGTTTGAGAATGCGACGCAGTGAATTGATATCGTCCATGCTGCTTTCGAATTGTCGGGGCGACGGAGGTTGGGCTTTATTGAGAATGCCAGAAAACCAATAGCAGCGCTCAGGAACGGCCTTCATGCGGAACGCTTGGATGCGGGGCATGTGTTTCCAGCGCACTCACAAACTCTAGCACTGGTGCGGCGTTTAAGCCATTTTCAGTCTGTAATGCCCGCCAAATGGCGTTCTGCGCACTTTGAAACCATGAAAATGCACTGGTCGTGCATATCGGTCGCTCGCAATTCTTTCCCCGCCTTCAATATTTTTGTCACCAGAAATAAATCTGCAAGGCGTTCTCTTCAATCTTTTTCGGAATGTCACGCAACAGATCTTTCTGGTCGCGGAAATTTGCGGCGCTGCGCGTGAGCAGATTGTCGATTTCTGCCATGTCGTATTTACTTTCGTCCGCAGTGGCGGATCGCAAGTCTTGCTGATCGGGGAAAATACCCATCCCGGACATGATGCAATACCAGGAAAAAATCGGATAGCCTTTGCCGATAACCTGTTTGCCAACACCGGCCGCGATACTCTTCCCAGCCATCCAGGTAGCGTAAAGCTGCTGTAGCGAATCGGACAAATTCATGTTTGCGGCGTTGGCGCGCCAATAGTCGGTATCGGTTCGCGAATTGGTTTTGTAGTGGGTGACGATGTAGTCGCGCGTGCCTTCGAAGTGTTCATTGACGCGTTGATTGAATTTTTCCTGCGCCGCTTCGCTCAGGTCGCCTTTCTCCACAAACTCAACGAAGCCCGTGGCAGTTCGTTGAATGAACAGCAGCGCAGTGGCTTCGAGAGGCTCGATAAAACCTTGCGATAAACCAACGGCAAGACAATTCTTGTTCCAGTGTTTTGTCACGCGGCCGATCTTCATTTTCAAATGGCGGGCAGGCGTATCCGATTCCAGCAATCCCAACCTCTCCCGCAGTTCATGCTCGGCCTCATCAGCCGAACAAAAGGCGGAACTGTAAACATAGCCGTTGCCGAAGCGATTGGTCAGCGGGATTTTCCATTCCCAACCGTGTTTCAGCGCGGTCGATAAGGTTTGCGAAGGAATCGTGTCGCCAAGCGGCGTAGGCATCGCAACGGCGGAATCGTTGAAGAGATTGTTTGCAAAGCCGACATAGGGCGTTGCCAGCGTTTTCTGGATCAGCATGCCGGCAAAGCCGGTGCAATCGACAAAGAAATCCGCCGTGATGGTTTCGCCCTCTTTGGTCGCAATCGATGCGATCTCACCACGTTCATTCAGATTGGCGTGGGTGACGTGGCAGCTCCGATATTTCACACCGCGCTCCACGGCTTTTTTGTGCAGAAATTCCCCCACCAGCACCGCATCGAAGTGGTAGCCGTACCAGACATCGAAGGGGAAATTGCGATTAGGCTTGGGCGCCAGATTTTTTCCGGCCAGGCGCGATGCGATAAAAAAACGATTGGGATGCGCGTGCAAGTCGGCGCCATTCGCGCGTGCCTGCGCATTATGCACAAACTGGGTCATCGTGAGGTTGTCGAGCATCGACGCAAACGGATGAAAGTAGCTCTCGAAGCCGGGCTTTGTCGACCATTTGTCAAACGTGATGCCGCACTTGTAGGTGGCGTTGCATTCCGGCATCCACTCGGCTTCCTCGATGCCGAGGCTATCGAAGAAACCCCGCAGCCACGGCGTGGAGCCCTCCCCCACACCGATAATGCCGACCACGGGGGACTCGACCAGCAATATTTCCACGCCTTGCCGGAGGAGGGAGTTGGCCAGAATCATCGCCGCCATCCATCCCGCTGTACCACCACCGACGATGACGATTTTTTTTATCGTCGGCGGCATGCTTGCGTCTTTTTTTGGCTGCTTGAACGAGTAGCTGTAGTTGAATAGCGTGGCGGTCATGGATTTATCCGTGCAGTAACGGTAACGGCGGGAAAACGCGGCAGTCTTGCAAAACAGTACCGCACAAAATGAAACCAAAAATACTGCGGCCTACTTTTCTTTACCCTGAATTCGACTTACCAGCCATGCCTTGATCTCTTGCTCAAGCGCCGGCGTTACTTTGCCCAATACGCCACGTCGATGCGCGGCGATGTGCGCAGCCGGATCATTTTGCGTATCGAAAATATAGTGATCAAAGATTGCGCGCCACGCTTGCCGTTGTTCGGGTGGCAGCGTGTTCATATTCAGCAAGCAGTGCAGCAGGCAATCGAAGGCGGAATCGGGTTTGCTGGCCGAACCCGGTGCTCCTTTCCACCAGTAGTTGATCAGGATGTTCAATTGCATGAGTGATTCGACGTGGTGCCACCACAGCGTCGGAATGTAAATCGCGTCGCCGGGCAGCAGCTCGGCAACTTGCGCGGCGGCCAGCGCTTCCCTGAATCTCGGGAAGCGTTCGAAATCGGGTTTGTCGAACGCGACCATACTGATCGGCGAGCCAGTGGGCGTGTAATCCACCGGGCCAAGATACAGATTGGCCACCTGCTCCGGCGGAAACAAGGTGAAGCGGCGCTTGCCAGCGACGACGCAGGCAATATTGTTTGATTCGTCGATGTGCGTGGGAGTCGTGATCGCATTGCCCATCCAGATCCGCGGCGCCACCGATTCATCCAGGGCGGTGAGTTTATTTTCGGCCAGAAACCCTGGCAGGCAATTGGCAATCAACGCGCTCTGCACCGCGACCGACGGTGGATTGGGAAATCCGGAGTATCGGGCGATTTGCTCGATGACCGCCGAAATTGGTAGCTTGTTCCTCAGGAAATTGAAGCCATTCATATCGTCGCGATAAGAAATCCGGCCGTTGGCCTCGGGCGGAATCAACAAGACATCGACGGTGTTTCCATTGTCGAACGCCGTCAGATAATGGCATACCGCTTCGGGCGATTGCAGAGCACGCTGCACTACCGGCCAGTCCTTCACAATGCCTCTTAAAACGGCTGGCCGGTATTGGCTGATGATTTGTTCCCGGAACACACGGTCATCGACATCGTGCCATTCAGGAATTTTTTGTGGCGCTGAATGCATCATGGCCGCATTGTGCGCGGAGTCAAATGCAGTGTGCAAGACCTGATGACTCACGAGGATAATCGTTGTGCGTGGCTATTTCACCTTCGGGTAGTAGGCCGCGTACTTTTCAAGCGCAGTCGCATAGGCGACCTTGTCATCCAGTTTTTGTGCGCTGCTGATAAGTACGCGCAGTTGTTCTTCCGAAGGCTTTATGCCGGCCTTTTCCTCTGCCTGAATATCTGCGCTGACTTCCTGCGTAGCTCTGGCATAGTCGTTGTTCAGGTAATAGGAAAGCACCAATGCGCGACGGATGCCGACCTCAGTTCCGCCTTCGCTGAAATAACGCATTGACCAGGTAATCGCCTTGGGAAAGTTCTTCTGGTTGAAATAGTTGCGCGCCAGCAGTTCGGCGAACTCAGTCCGCTCATTCGCCGGTGCCTGACCGGTGGCGATCACAGCCTCCAACGAACGATTGAGCAGTGTCTGGTCGCCGGCGCTGGAAGCAACCGCAACGCGTGTGCGCTCGATGAGATAGTTGTCGCTGGTGGATTTGTCTGACACGCTGTCCAGTTCCGCGAGCTTCGCCAATGACTCCGGAAACTTCATGGCTTTCATCAATTCCTGTGCCATTTGCACGGCGAGTTTGATGCGGTCTGCGGACGACTGGACAATGGGAGCCGCGGGGATTTTTAATTTCGAGTGCTCCAGTTCCGATCCGGCTTTCGACTTTCCGGGAGCATCATCAATCATCGATGTCGCCCCGATCACCGTGCCCGGTCGGGATCCTTGGCCAAGAGCAATTGGCGCAACACACATGCCGAACATCGGCATGATGAAAGTCGTCGTTATCGGAGCGATGTATTGCGCGCGTATTTTCATTGCGTGTTATCCCTTCGTAAACCCGGCAAGTTGTTTTTCCAGTGACGGCGCATCGCCGTGCAGCAGATGTACGCTGTCAGACTGTGGCCGGGCGATACCACGCGCAATGAGTGAACGCAATGCAGATTCGTTAACAGCATTCGCCTCCATTACCGTGACCAGCACGCGTCCCGCTGCACCTTCAATGCGTTTGATATTCCCTGCACTACCCAACGCATCTAATATTTGCGCAACTTTTGCAGGGTCAATGGCTGCGCCGACTTCGGCGACGGGAATGGCAACGGCAGCAGATACCGACGCAGTGACCGGATTGCGTCGCACTGCACCCAGGCGTTTACGGATGTCGCCCGCAACTTGGTCGGCAATCGGACCGAGCACCACCTGCAATCCATCGTTGCCCATTTTCACCACACCGCGCGCACCGAGTTTGCGCAGCGCATCTTCGTTGATCGCGTCGCGATGTGCCACGACCAATCGCAGGCGGGTGGTGCACGCATCGACCGAGGTCAGGTTATCAGCGCCACCGAGCGCCGCGATGAAACCATCGGCCTGCTCGTTACCACCTTTTACGTCTGCGAGCACAGCAGCGGATTCTTCTGGTTCACGCCCCGGCGTTTTTAGATCGAAGCGCAGGATGAAAAAACGGAATAATCCGTAGTACAGCGCGAAGTACACGGCCCCCACTGGAAAAAGTAGCCATGGGTTGGTTGCGAGCTTGAAGTTGAGTACGTAGTCGAACAGGCCCGCCGAAAAACCGAAGCCGAGGCGACTATTGAGTAAATCCATTGTCACCATGGCTGCACCCGTCAACACCGCATGCACGACAAACAGCATTGGCGCGAGGAACATGAAAGTGAACTCGATTGGCTCGGTGACACCGGTCAGGAAAGAAGTGAGCCCCATCGACAGCAATAACCCGCCGGTCGCGCGGCGGCGGGCGGGCAACGCGGTGTGATACATCGCCAGACACGCCGCAGGAAGGCCGAACATCATCACCGGGAAAAACCCGCTCATGAATACGCCGGCACTGGGGTCGCTGGCGAAAAAGCGCTTCAGGTCACCCGTGACGCCATGAAAATCGCCGACCAGGAACCACGCGACGTTGTTGAGAATGTGGTGCAGACCGGTGACAATCAGCAGGCGATTGAGTACACCGTAAACGAAGAGACCGAATTCGCCAGCCGATAGAATGCCGCGACTCAGCGCGTCCATGCCGTGCTCCAGGTAAGACCAGCCCAAACCGAAAACGGCAGCGACCACCAGCCCGGCACAGCCCGCCGCAATCGGCACGAAGCGGCGACCGCCAAAGAATGCGAGATAACTTGGCAAACGTATATCGCTATAACGGTTGTAGAGCGCGCCGGATATCAGCCCGGAGATGATGCCGATGGGCACACTCAGTTTTGATAGCTGTCGCGCCTTATGTGCGGCGATGGCGAGGTCGTTGCCTTTACTGCCAACCGCAGCCAGCAGTTCGGGCGGTACCTGAATCAGAACTTCCGCGCCCTTGGTGGCAACTAAAAATCCGACGACGGCTGCGAGTCCTGCAGCACCGTGATTCTCGCGCGCCAATCCAACTGCCACGCCAATGGCAAACAGGATGCCAAGATTGGAAAAAATAGCGTCCCCCGCCGCAGCCACCGGCGCCAGGTTCATCAAATCCGGTTGCCCAAGACGCAGCAGCAAACCTGCGACTGGAAGAACAGCGATCGGCAGCATCAGCGCGCGGCCGAGTTGCTGGGTCGATTCGATCAGGTTTTTCATTGCGCTACTCTCCCGAAACGGGTTGTGCCGATTGGCGAGCCAGCCAGCTTTCAACCAGTGCGCGAACCGCCGCAGCGCTGGTCTGTTCAAGCGCTTCCTGCGCAAGCTCCGCGCACGCACCTGCACCGAGCGAACGGATCACCCGTTTAATGCGCGGGATCAGCGCAGGTACGGCGGAGACCTCATGCACACCGAGCCCGATCAAAATCGGAATCGCGATCAGATCGGAGCCAAGACCACCGCACACTGCAACTTCCTTGTGCTGCGCATTACCTGCGTTGGCGACGGCTTCGATCAGACGTAACACCGCCGGGTGCAACGCATCGAGCCTGGCGGCGAGTTCGGGATGCCCGCGATCCATGGCCAGCGTGTATTGCGAAAGATCGTTGGTACCAATCGACAGAAAATCGACTTCGCGAACCAGTTGATCCGCCAGCAATGCGGAGGCCGGTGTTTCAATCATGATGCCCAGCACAGGCAATTCGGCAACGCCCATTTCTGCGCGCAACTCATCGAGCAAGGCACGCACTACGCGCACATCGCCGATGTCGGTCACCATGGGCAGCAGGATGCGGCACTGGCTCGCAGGCTGCACACGCAGGATGGCGCGCAATTGCGTGCGCAACAATGCCGGTTGCCACAAACTGGTACGCAACCCACGCAGGCCCAGCGCAGGATTGTCTTCCCGTGGCAACGGCAAATACGCAATCGGTTTATCGCCACCGATATCCAGCGTACGTATGGTTAGCGGACGGCTTCCGAGCGCATCGGCAATCGACTGATATTCGTGCGCCTGCTCGTTCTCGTCCGGTGGCTGGCGTCGATCTAGGAACAGGAATTCGGTGCGTAGCAAGCCGCAACCTTCCGCCCCTTTAGCTACCGCTGGCGCGGCCTCGGCCAAAGCACCGAGATTGGCGTAGACCTTTATCTGCAAATGGTCGCGCGTCTGACAAATGTTTTGTGCGGCAGTGATGTCCGCGGCCAGTTGTGCAGCGCGTTGGGCGAGATCATGTTCCATTTCCGCACGTTCAGCCGGCGTAGGCGACACGTGCAAATGGCCGTGATCGGCGTTGAGGATAAGATGCGTGCCATCCGTGATTTCAAGCACCATCGGACCCGCCGCCACCAATGCGGGAATACCCATCGCAGCAGCGATGATGGCGACATGGGAAGTAGGACCCCCGCGCGCCGTGCAAATGCCGGCAATACGGCTGGGGTCCAGCGACACCAATTGCGAGGGCAGCAATTCATCGGCGATCAGGATCGCCCTGTCAGGCAGATCGCGTGTGTGACCCGGACGCTTCCCGTCCAGTACCAGCAGTACCTGATTTTCAAGGTCGCGCAAATCGGCAACTCGCTCCATCATTCGGGCATCGCCATCCGCTCGAAGCGTATCAACAATCGAACGCAATGCCTTGCGCCAGGAATAACCGGCACTCTTGCCGCCTCGCAACCAGTCATCGGCGCGCGACGCCAATTCGGGGTCCTGAATGAGTTCGACGTGCGCGGCAAGAATGGTTTGTTGTTCACTACCGGTCGTACTCACCAGGGTTTCAATGTGCACCTTGACGGCGGCAATTGCGGCGTTAAGTGCAGCGGTTTCACGGTCTACGCCATCGCCAGTTTCCCTGACCGAAATTTCCGGCTGGAATAACTGTGTCGCTTCGCCGATCGCAACACCACCACTGGCAATCACCGCCTTAATATGACCTGACTCGGCTGCGCTGCGCTTTGTGGGTTTCACAACAGGTATTTCCTGCGGCAGCGCAACGATGGCCAGATCAACCGGCACGCCCAGCAGCGACTCCAGCGCCATTAGCGCCTTGTCTGCTTCGTTACCGCTCGCCCGAACCTCGATGACATCGCCGTTGTGAACACCCAGCGACATCAGGGCAACCGTACTGCGCGCATTGGCGCTGCGGTCTCGCATAACGAAAGTGACGCGCGCGTCGATTGGACGCAGCTTGGCGGCAACTAGCGCGGCAGGCCGCGCATGCAAGCCATGATCAAAGGTGATATTGAAAAATCGGCTTATCTCAGTTGCGCCAGTGGCGGACGTTCCTACGTCACCAGCCGACAAGCCCAATTCAATCTCCATCAAAAAATCACCCACTGCGACGACAGCGCTTTCGGTGCGACGCCGAACGTTGCCCTCAGAGGCAAGCAGGATTGGGGTCACTGCACTACGCGCGCGTCGCGCAATTAAATCGAGATCAAACCTGAGCAGCGGTTGCCCGGTAGTGACATGCTGGCCTGCCTGAACGAGCGACTCGAATCCTGCGCCGCCCAGTTTTACGGTGTCGATGCCGACGTGCAGCAGGATTTCATGTCTCCCCGCACCACGTATCGTCAACGCGTGCTTTGCGTCTTTCATCGGCACGATGACACCATCGCAAGGCGCGTGCAAAATATTGCCCGTCGGCTCTATGGCAACACCATCGCCCGCCATGCGCTCGGCAAATACCGGATCCGGCACTTCCGGGAGCGGCATGCACCAGCCAGCCAGCGGGGATTTCAGTAGCAGTATCGTCATTGCGTCGCAGTTTCGCGCTCGGTCAGGTTGATCCAATCCAGTGCCCATACCGGATCGACGGCAGGGTTGGAAAATCGTTGTGCAAATCGCATGCATAGGTCGTGTTTACCCGGTCGCGATGCGAGGGTAACGCTTGGCAGCACCGTGACAGCGTTCGAAGCAATGGCGGGAGCCAACGGGAGGCGCGCGATGATTTCACCATCGCACGTGCCAAGGTGTATTTCAAGTTCCCCATCCGGGGTCGTCGGTGTCGCAAAGCGGATTTTCTTCACGTCTTCGCCGATCTGAAAATTAAATGGTACCTGCCCCACCGCGGCCACCACCGCCACGACCGAGTCCAGTTGCGCCTGTGGAAATATCCAGCATGGATTGTTGATATCCATCATGAATACGGCTCTCGGGCCCTTCGCGTTATCTGTAGGGGCATCGTCCTCCAGCGAGAGATCGATACTGGCACTACAAAGTTTAAGCTCATGGCTGGTGCGGCGCTGCGCAAGTTCGCGACGCAGTGGAATGCTTCTTGGTCGTGACAGTCTTGCATCATCGACGAACGTTGCTGCGCGTAACGCACCTGGCAAGGATACAGTTAGCGGGCCTTGATATCGGGGCGATTGCGGTGTTGGTTCACGTCCGTCGAGCGTATAGCGAATATCGCCAAAACTTGTCTGATTCGTCAGCGTCACGTTCGCCTGTACGGTCGTGTAGAACGTATTCGCCTGTACGGCGAACGCACTGTCGGCATACGGTATTTTCAGCGCGTCATAGCGCCCGAACTGTGTCGCAAGGCGCTTCACAAAATCCGGCCAGTCGCGCCGTTCTGGCGCAGACCAGCCGAGTTCCGCAATGGCAGCGGCACGCGGAAATGTCATCGCACCAACACGCTCTTCAGTGCGGATATGTTCCGTCCACACATTACCCTGCAAGCCGATGACGTGGCGCTGTTGTTCTGGTGTCAGTTTTTCCGGCATTGGTTCGAAGCGGTAAACGTCTTCGGTGGAAATCACCCGTCCACGGCCCGGCGGCTCGTCGGAGGCACTGCTCTGCCGATTGTCGAAATAGAGAGTTGGCCATGGCGACAGTATGGTGTCGAAACCCTTGGTTGCCGCGTTCAACGCGCCTTCGACCCCACGCCACGACATCACCACCGATGAAGGCGGCAGGCCGGGCTCGAGGATCTCGTCCCAACCCACCAGGCGTCGCCCATTCTTCTGCAGGAATCGACCGATGCGTTGCGTGAAATAGACCTGCAAAGCCGCAGGCTCGGTAATCCCAAGCGCGAGCATGCGAGCCTGCACTTGCGGCGATTCTTTCCATTGCGTTTTGGCGACTTCATCGCCGCCGACATGGATGTACTTGCCGGGAAACAGCGTCATCACTTCCTTCAGCACATTCTCAAGGAATGCGAAGGTGGGGTCTTCAGCGTTATAGACGTTCTCATAGATGCCCCAATCAGCAGGCACGACGAGTGGCGGATTGATGGCAGCACCAAGCTTTGGATAGGCGACCAGCGTTACTGTCGCGTGACCTGGCATCTCGATTTCCGGCACGATGGTCACGCCGCGATCGGCAGCAAACGCGACGATCTCGCGCACCGTCTGCTGCGTATAAAAACCCCCATATTGACGCGGTTTGCCAGTGGCCGTATCGATGTCGGCTTGCGCAGCCGGGCCGGCTGGAACACGAAATCCGCCAATAGATGTAAGCGCAGGATATTTCCTTATCTCCAGACGCCAAGCCTGATCATCGGTGAGATGCCAGTGCAGGATATTGAGTTTATGCAGCGCCATCCAGTCGATATAGTTACGAATGAATTCGGGCGACTGAAAATGTCTGGCGGAGTCGAGCATCACACCGCGCCATGCAAAGCGCGGTGCGTCAGCGATCTTGACAGCTGGTACCACCAGCGCATCCGCTGCCGGACTGCTGCTTAGCAATTGCCATAATGTCGTGCCGCCGTAAAAAAGTCCGTTGGCAGTGCGTGCGGAAATGGTAACGCGGGCGGCGCTTGCATCGAGCCGATATGCTTCTTTACCGAATTTGCCATCAACTTCGCGTAGAAAATTAATGTTGCCGTCACTTGGCTGCCCCGTACGAACCGGTATGCGCACGCCACGCGTTCGCTGGACAAGATCGCTGAAGTACTGCGCGACCCGCTTCGCTTGTCTGTCATTTGCGGGAACGACGATGGACGTTGTTGCGGTCAGCTTGAATTCGCCCTGCTGCGAAGTCATTGCAGCCGGATTCGGTATGACAGACGGGCTCGGTGCGACCGCAGACGCGTGTTCTGCCACCACTATCAAAAACACGCCGACAAAAATGCGTAGCGCACCTGCAAACTGACGGGAGGTTCCCGATATTGGATGTTCGTTGAATGCCATGCGTATGCCTTCTGTTCGGTCAAGCGGTAGTTGTGGACAAGCAAGCCGCATGCACAGTGTACTGATCAAAAGATAACTGGCGCAGACCATTGTGAACTACCTACCCACAAGAAAAAGAGGGCGGGGCAAGACTCACCCCACCCTCCTCAGAACCGCGTGCACCTGTCCTTGAGGCGTCAGGACAGATAAAAACGGCAACTCCGGGCATAAAACTCAGAACTTGAAACGGGCGTTCAGATAGAACTGTCGGCCATTCTGATAAATCGACCGAGGCTGATCGCTATTGAGCGCGTAATACTTCAGTTTCGGATTATTCAGGTTCTGTGCGTCGAGGCTGAAGCTCAAGTTATCGCTGAATTTGTAGCCAAGCGCCGCAGAAATATTGGAAACATCGTCCTGATAAAACGCAGTATTTCGATCCAGACCACTGTAAAAACTGGAACGGTAGGTATAGGAGACACGGACACTGAACATCTGATCTTCATAGTATCCGCTCAGGTTGTAGGTATTCTTCGATGCACCTACCAACGGTCCACCACCATCCTCCTTCCCATCTGCATACGTGTAGTTGGTCGAGAATCCAAAGTTGCCAAGCAGCGGTTGTTCGTAAGACAGCTCGACGCCGGTCACTTTGCCACTGCTATTGGTCGGTACCGACAACACATAGTCAACCGCATGGCCACTAGGGAATGCATTGCTGAAGTCGATGAAGGTCTTGCGCACCTGCCCGAGGCCGATGTAGTTATCGAGCTTCATGTGAAACAGCGTTGCTTGTGCAAGCGATCTTGGCGCAAAGTAATATTCGAGCGTCGCATCAAAATTGGTCGAACGAATCGGCTTGAGATCGGGGTTGCCGCCGCTTCCGCTGCCCAAACCACCCGCCGCAGCCGGCGGACTCAACGAGACACCTCCTGCCAACGACGAATAATCAGCGCGCGTCATCGTTCTCGACAATGCGAGGCGTCCAACAAGATTCTTGTCCAGATCGAACTTGAAGTTGGCACTCGGCAAAACATCGTTATAGGTATGATTGGTCGGCGTGATCAGGAACGGACCGAACAGCGAAGTCGTGATTGCGCCTGGAGTCTGCGCCGTGGCGTTGTTGTAATTGCGGACATTCTCCTTGGTTTGTACAAACCGCAGCCCAACGTTACCCGACCAACCACTGCCCTCTAAATTGCCCTGCACATAAGCTGCTGTGTTGGTTTCTTTCAGGCCAAATTCTTCCGGGAAATACTCGCGCGAACCATCGGTTGGCCGATACGCGTATTTGGAAGAGAAATCGGCCAGCTGTGCCGCAGTGTAATACCACACGCTGCTTGGGAAGCCGCCACCCAGACCACTACCGAAGTCGCCCGGATAGTTGGAAAAAGTTTTTGGCCAGTTCGCGGAATTGAATGCGCTTCCATCAAGCGCTGGTCGCTGCGAAATGACACCGGTCGAACTGCGCTCATGGGTGTTGCGACGTACGCCGAATTTGAGGGTAGTGAACGCACCGCCATCGAGGGCATATTCGCCGTCAAGCTGCGCCCAGTTTTCCTTGTCGACTACATTGATGTTCTGCGAGCCAAACATCCAGTCGAGACCGGCCACCGCCGACAGATTGGAATTATTGGCGTTACCGAACGCAAAGCTTGGCGCGCTGTTAATGCCATTCAATTTATAAGACGTCCCGCTACCCACCGCGACATCCCATTCCGCAACATCCTGAGTCGGTGTTTTTCCGTGTCCTTTCGAGGTGCCAAGCTTGCTGGTCAACGTCAACTTGTCGCTGGCACGCAGTTTCGCGTCGAAGGCGAAGAAGTTTGAATCGGCGCTCTCGTTGGGCCGCGAGATCTGGTCATAGATGCCGTATTGCGTGCCCGGCACACCGGTGAAATTCGCCTGCACCAAGGTGTTTTGTCTCACCACGTAGCCGGCGTCGGGCGACTGTCCGGCACCGCCGTTAATAAAATGCGAACCCCATTGCAAATAATTGCGGTTGTAATTGGATGCGTTCAATTTGGAACTGAACCCGCTGAAATCCAGCGTAAGGTCATTGCTCGCTTTGACCTGCACGTCGATCAAGCCGCCATCGCGTTTGCGTTCCTGCTCAAACAGCGCCACACCCAGAAGCCCCGGATAGTAAACGCCAGTGAGATCAGGGTGGGCGAGCGCGATAGCAGACCCGGCAGCGATCTGTTCATAACGCAGCAGCTCTACGCCATCGCGACGCAGATGGCGCTTTTCGGAGAAGCCCTGTAACAGCACGCCCACCGTGTTGGTGTCATTCTTCCAGTTCATCAGCGCGCTCACCTGAGGATCCGTCTTGCCTGGCAGTACGGCGCGCACGCCGCCAATTGAAGCTTCAAGGGTCAGGGGCTTGCGGAACTCAAGAGGCTTTCGGGTAATGATATCGACTGATCCCGCTACGCCACCTTCGATCAGACTCGCCTCGGAGCTCTTGTGGATGATGACTTGACCAACCAACTCGGAAGGCAGCAGGGTGTAGCTCACGCTACGACCGATGGTGCCGGTCTGGTTCAACACAAACCAGTCCCCCGATGCGACGTTGTGTCCGTTTATCAGGGTCTGGGTCAAACTCGGATTGGTTCCCCGCAAGCTCACGCGATCATTTTCGTCGAAGCCGCCTTCGTTGGCGCCGGCGGAACTGATAGTGACTCCTGGAACTCGCTGCAACGAGTCAGCCACATTTTTGTCGGGCATTTTGCCGATGTCTTCGGCGGTAATCACATCTACGTGCGACTCCGCACTACGTTTGACATCGAGCGATCTTTCCAGCGCGGCGCGAATGCCAGTGACAACGACAGTCTCCAGCGCCTGTTTTTTATCTGCCGGTTTTTCCGATGCATTCTTGTCCGCTTGCTGCGCGTGCGCCGGGAAAGCGGCACTGAACAATGCGAAAGCAACTGCTGTTGCGATTGGTGTCTCTTTGAATTTCATGACTACCCTCCAGTTTGGCCATCCAACTCAAGTACGGCCTGTTATCACCCAGGATCCCGGTTCCTCGCGCCGCCTTGCTTTAGACGACCCGCACCGACCCCAACAATACAACCCCTGCAAAACCAATGACATGCCAATATACTACCATTGCGTGCCAATATGCTACCATTTTTTAAAAATAAATGTTATTCTGTTGCCAGAATCATACACACACTATGAGCACATTCCTCCTATACAATAGGCTTTATGAGCCTGACGCGCCACGACAATTCTCCACATTAAGTGGTATTATATTGGATCTGTAAAATTCGCCCCCAAGCTTTCCAAAACAGGTGCATTATCAATACCGCATGGAAAACAGCCGAATGACCTCACTCGCCGACGTTTTGCCCCCGCTGGATCCAAACAGCAGCCTTCCTCTGTATCAACAATTGCAGCGTGCAATTCGCGAGGCAATTGAGAATCATGTGCTCGGGCCGGACGACGCGCTTCCTGCCGAACGGCAGATAGCTATCGACCTGTCGGTATCGCGTATTACCGTGCGCAAGGCAATCGAGGGGCTCGTGGACGAGGGGCTGCTGGTACGCCGTCAGGGTTCGGGTAATTTTGTGTCCGCTCGTATCGAGAAAAATTTCGCCAAGCTGACGTCGTTTTCCGAGGACATGCGCGCACGCGGACGCAAACCGCATAGTGTGTGGCTAAAGAAAACCGAGGGCACGGTATCACCTGAAGAAGCATTGACGCTCGGACTAAGCCCGGGAACGCCGGTCTATCGTTTCCACCGCATCCGTTATGCGGATGACGCGCCGATGTCAGTCGAGCTCGCTACTATCGTCGCGTCCTGCCTGCCGTCGCTGGCCGCAGTCGATACGTCTTTGTATCAGGCGCTCGAACAGGCTGGCAATCGTCCCGTTCGTGCCTTGCAAAGGCTACGTGCCTTGCTACTCAACGCCGAACAGGCCAAGTTGCTTAACGCACGCGAAGGCGACGCAGGACTGCTGGCAGAGCGACTCGGTTTTCTTCGCGATGGTCGCGCAGTCGAATTTTCACAGTCGTTTTATCGCGGTGATACCTATGATTTTGTCGCAGAGCTTAGTGCGCCCTGATGCTTAACCCGGATAATTACCCGAGCACACCAAGCAGAAAGCCGAACATGCCGGAAAAAGAAGATAAGCGGGTCGAACCCGAGACCACGCACATGTTCCGCGAGGCTGCAGAGGCTGCTGGGGCGGTGCGTGCGCAATACGATAGCAATCATTCTCGCGCACTGGAGCTGGGTAGTACGTTGCGCTCGCTAGCACCACGCGCCGTGATCACTTGCGCGCGTGGCAGCTCTGATCACGCCGCAACCTTCGCCAAGTACCTGATTGAAACCCGCCTCGGCGTACTGACCTCTTCTGCGTCCCCTTCGGTAAGCTCGGTATATGGTGTAAAGCAAAATTTGCGTGATTGCCTGTTTCTGGCGATCTCCCAGTCAGGCCGCAGTCCCGATCTGGTCGCGGCGGCACGGGCAGCAAAAACAGCCGGTGCCACCGTCGTGGCAATGGTCAATACCGATAACGCGCCACTTGCAGACGTAGCGGACTACCTGTTTCCACTGTGTGCAGGCCCCGAACAGAGTGTGGCCGCCACCAAATCCTACATCACGTCTCTGGCAGCGATTGTTCATTTGGTCGCAGCTTGGACCGCTGACGACATTCTTCTTGATGCATTGGCATCGGCACCGGAAGCGCTCGATAGCGCCTGGCGGCTTGACTGGGGTTCTGCGATGCCGACGCTGCGAAACACCAGCCACCTCTATGTGATCGGACGTGGTGTGGGACTAGGTATCGCCCAGGAAGCTGCGCTCAAATGCAAGGAAACCTGCCGACTGCACGCGGAAGCGTTCAGTGGTGCCGAAGTACGCCATGGTCCGCAGGCGCTTCTGCAATCCAATTTTCCGGCGCTAATTCTGACGCAGGACGATGAGACTCGTCCCGACCTCGAAGCGCTTGGGCATGAACTGGTTGCACGCGGCGTGAACGTGATGATCGCTGGCAGATCGTTAACTGGCGCGACCGTTCTGCCAACGATACAAGCACACCCGGTGATCCAGCCATTGCTGCTGGCACAAAGTTTTTACAAGCTCGCCAACGCGCTGTCGATCGCGAGAGGATGCGATCCGGACCGGCCTCCGCATTTACGAAAAATTACGGAAACACGCTAGTGATCGAGGCATTGATCAATGGACGCGTGGTTTGTGACGAAGGTCAGGTCACCGGCCGCGTGGTTCTGATCGACGCCGGGCGCATTCTCGATGTGGTCGCACCAGATGATCCGCGTTGCGCGTCCGCCAAACACCGCGATTTGAATGGTGGATTGTTGCTGCCGGGTTTCATTGACATCCAGGTCAACGGCGGTGGCGGCGCGCTGTTCAATGATGACCCAAGTGTGACGACTATTCGCACGATGGCGGCGGCGCATCGAAGCTTTGGTACCACCAGCTTTTTGCC
>JANYFH010000375.1 GCA_025362705.1 Betaproteobacteria bacterium | reverse complement strand
CGAAGAAGCGATGCGCATGAAGATGATGGGCTGCTCGGTGGTCGGCATCGTGTTGACCGGGCTGATGGTCTACATCACCGAGTACTACACCGGTACCGAATTCAAACCGGTGCAGCACGTTGCTGAAGCATCCACCAAGGGCCACGCGACCAACATGATCGCGGGCCTGGGCGTTTCGATGCGTTCCACCGCATGGCCGGTGTTGTCGGTCTGCCTGGCGATTTATGCCGCGTTTGTACTGGCTGGTTTGTACGGCATCGCGATTGCAGCAACTTCGATGTTGTCGATGGCCGGTATCGTCGTCGCACTCGACGCGTATGGTCCGATCACCGACAACGCGGGTGGTATCGCAGAAATGTCCGGTCTGCCGAAGTCGGTGCGCGACGTGACCGATCCGCTCGACGCGGTAGGTAACACCACCAAAGCCGTTACCAAAGGCTACGCAATCGGCTCGGCCGGTCTTGCCGCGCTCGTGCTGTTTGCCGACTACACACACAAGCTCGAAGAAGCTGGTCGTCATGTCACGTTCGACCTGTCCAATCCAGCCGTCATCATCGGTTTGTTCGTTGGTGGTTTGATTCCGTATCTGTTCGCAGCGATGGCGATGGAAGCGGTCGGTCGTTGCGCAGGCAGCGTAGTTGAAGAAGTTCGCCGCCAGTTCCGCGAGATCAAAGGCATCATGGAAGGCACCGCGAAGCCGGATTATTCGCGTGCAGTCGATATGCTGACACGTGGCGCAATCAAGGAAATGATTGTTCCTTCGCTGTTGCCGGTATTGGCGCCAATTGCTGTGGTGGTTATCGTCGGGTTGCTGATGGGCCGTGAATCCGGTATCCAGGCGCTCGGCGGCATGTTGATGGGTACTATCGTGACCGGCTTGTTTGTTGCGATTTCGATGTGTACCGGCGGTGGTGCATGGGACAACGCCAAGAAATATATTGAAGACGGCCATTTCGGCGGCAAGGGATCGGACGCGCATAAAGCCGCCGTGACCGGCGACACCGTGGGTGACCCGTACAAAGATACGGCCGGCCCTGCGATCAATCCGCTGATCAAGATCATCAACATCGTGGCGCTGTTAATCGTGCCGCTGATTGCGGGTGGCGCGGATCAAGTACCGAAAGCAGTCGCACCGATGAAAATCGAACAGAAGGCTGCCTCGCCTGCCACCGCACCGGTTGTGCCTGCAGCAGCACCTGCTGGTGTGGTGCCGGCAGCTGCGCCCGCCGCAGCAGTACCAACGCCAGCATCAACACCTGCGTCTACAGCTGCACCAGCGCCCACGAAGCCCGTGGAGTCCAAACCAGCGGACACCAAGCCAGCCGACGCGCCAAAGAAGTAGGACTATTGCGACACGTCAAAAAAGCCGGGCAAAAGCCCGGCTTTTTTATTTAGCTGACCTAGGGCGTGTTCGCGCTCAAGTTGCGCGAACGGTTGCTGCGGGCTCACTTGCGCGTAGTCGCCATGATAGAATATTTTGCCTATATAAGACTCGCAGGATCGCCTTTTGCGATGGCGTTGCGCGGTGGTACACGATTAATGGTGTACCAACTCTCGGATTTGTGTTCATCGCTACGGAGAATCAAGAATGCTCAAAATCAAAACGGCGTGCGCAGTGGTGGGTTTGGCTCTATACGTTGGTATGTCAACGGTAGGCTGGGGTGCCCAGCCGATCCAGAACGTGAACGATGCAACAGTCGTGAGCGCGAACCCCGTGAAACTGGAACAGGTGAAATCCGCGATCATGATTGCCGGCACATCCCTTGGTTGGAAGATGGCCGAGGTCAGTCCCGGCCTTATCCAGGGCACACTAAATTTGCGCAAGCACACTGCCATCGTTGATGTCCCGTACTCCACAGCGAAGTACAGCATCGTTTACAAGAGCAGTATCAATCTTGATGAGAAAGACGGCCAGATTCATAGAAACTACAACAGCTGGGTTCAAAACCTGAGCAAGAAAATCGACACAGAACTATTGCGTCTTTAACGGGAGATACAAAACGTTGGATGGCTGCTTCATCGCAAACTGAATGTGCTGCCATTCAAACTCTCCCTTCTCTGTTGCGCTTGCACAGGCGAGATACACATTAATTCGAAATTGAAAGTTGTTTATGGATCGTGGGCTAAATAGTGAGCAGGAGCTGGCTCAATTGATCGTCGAATCCCTGAATCTCGACGGCGTTTCCCCCGGCGAAATTGATCCCGAAGCGCGTTTGTTCGGCGAGGGATTGGGGCTGGATTCACTCGACATGCTGGAGTTGTCGATGTCGGTAGAGCAGAAGTACAGCGTGAAACTGCGTTCGGACGATCCCGATAATGCGAAGATTTTCGGCTCACTGCGCAGCCTTTCGCAGCATATTCAAACGCATCGCGCAACCTGACCGCCTGAACGGTTTATCGGGTTCCCGGTGAAACCATCCGACTCGATGTCCGCAGTAAATCAAGCTCCACATCCGGCCGTGCCTGCCCGACACCCCGTACTGATCATTCTGTGGTTGGTCCTCGCGTTGGTGTACCTGACTGCGTCAGTGCTGGGATTTCGCATGCTGGCAACATCGGTCGTCGGGCTGATGGCAGGCGCGTTGCTGGTGGCGTCCGGAAGACCGGTTGCGGGTGCCGCCGCCGCGGCGACGCTCGTTGGCTTATGCGTCTATTTCTCGGCGTCAATACAATTTATTGTTTACGCGCCGCCGCTCGCTGCGTTTGCCTTTATGGCGTACTTTTTCTATCGCACGCTTCGGCCAGGGTCCGAGCCGCTTATCACGCGTGTCGCGCGTATGGAGCACCCCGATTTGCCGCCGGACATGGCTCGCCATGCGCGAATGCTCACCTGGGCCTGGTCGTTCTGTTTCGTGTTGCTCTTCATTGTTGCGTTGGCGCTTGCGCCGCTACTTCAACTCGACGTATGGTCACGATGGGTGCACGGGCTAGGGTACGTTCTTCCATGCGTACTGTTTCTTGGTGAGTATGCGTATCGCCACTATCGCTTTCGAGAAAGACCACATGGTTCCCTTCTGGTGCTGATTCCCAATATTGTGCGTGTAAGTCGCGATGCTGCGCTCTCGGCTGGTCGGCGCGACACGGAAACCCACCAATGATGTTGCCGCTGGCGGGCTATCGTACGGGCAGCGATGCGGTGCTGCTGGGCTTGGACGGTTTAATCAGCGCTAGCGTATTTTTCCGGAGAGTGCACGAGCTTGCCAGCATGCTGCCGGATGCGCCGTTCGTGATCAACCTGTCGGAAAGCCGCGCAGGCTTCATGATGGGATTTGCCGCCGCGCTGGTGCGCAGGCAGACATCCTTGTTTCCCGCGGGTCAGGGCCGCGGCGACTGGGAGCAGCTTACGCAACGGTACCCGGGTGCTTACATCGTCAGTGATCGTGCAGTCGATGCATCGCACACGTTCGATTTGCGGCCCTGGCTGGCGATGGATTCGATGGCTGTGCCGCTCGCGTCTCTGGAACCTGAAGGTATGCAGATACCTGTCGTTCCAGCAGACTTCAGGGCGGCAATACTTTTTACCTCAGGTAGCACAGGGCACCCTACAGCGCATGCCAAAAGCTGGGGTCAGTTGGCGGTCGGCGCCGCCAACCTCAGCACGGCGTTAGGCTGGTCGCCTTCGATGGCCTGCGCTATTGTCGGAAGCGTACCCCCACAGCATATGTTTGGGCTCGAATCGACTGTGTTGCTGCCATGGCATGCGGGCATTCCGGTGCATGCCCACAAACCGTTGTTACCGGCAGATCTCGAAGCCGCGCTCACGCAATGCGCGTGTCCGTGCTGGTGGATGACGACGCCTGTTCATATGCGCCCACCGCTGCAGGCCGCAACGTCGCTTGACGGCCTCGCGGGCATCGTGGCGTCGACCATGAGTTTGCCGCCTGCACTTGCTATCGCTGCGGAAACGAAATGGCAGGTACCCGTCTTGGAAATCTATGGTTCGACCGAAACAGGTGCGCTCGCAACACGCCGCACGTCTACCGACGAATGGTGGACGCCTTTGCCCGGCGTTGAACTCACGACACGAGCAGAAGGCGAACGACAGCAAATTCTTGCAGCCGGATCGCACATCGATGTTGCCGTGCTGCTGTCTGACGAACTGCGCCTCGGTCCCGACGGCAGGTTCCTGTGGCTGGGGCGCAGCGCGGATATGCTCAAGATCGCCGGCAAGCGCGCTTCATTGTCTGCGTTGAACCGATGGATCAGTGAAATTCCGGGCGTCGACGACGGTGTTTACTTCGTGCCGGATGCGGCTGGCGATGCCGCTTCGCACGATGATGCGCATCCCACCAGACGATTGGTCGCGTTCTATGTGTCGGCGACGCTCTCGCCGGAAGAGGTTCGTGCGGCGCTGCGAGGGCGAGTCGATCCGGTATTCGTGCCGCGCCCTTTGGTGCGGGTATCTCAATTGCCGCGCAATGAGAATGGCAAGCTTGCACAAGCAGCATTGGCGGCACTTTTTTCGCAGTTTCAGCAGACAGGACAAACAGTTTCAAACAGCTGCCCATCGCGGCCTGCCGTTCCCCTCAGGCAGCCTCTGCGCGTATCGATGAATCACCCAGCGATTGCCGGGCATTTCCCGGGCAATCCTATCGTACCCGGCGTGGTTATCCTTTCTCACGTGACGGGCGCCATCGCGCAGCAATTGCCTGGCATCGCGCTCGTCAAACTTTTATCGATGCGCTTTCACGCGCCACTACGACCCGGCCAGGCGTTCAACGTTTTCGCCGAAATGCGCGGTAACGATCTATCGGCGCACGTACACGTCGAGGTTCGCGAGGAAGGCGGCCCGCTTTCGTCATGCAGGCTGATTGCTACAGGGCAGTGGGCCGCTGGTGCTGGTTTTTCCGCGGACGCAGGTAGATGAGCGGCCCATGGCGCGATCGACGCGAGCGTGGCAGCAACAGCGCGATTCGCCTCATCATCTGGCTCGCGATCCACGTCGGGCGCGGCTTGTGCAGGGTGCTGCTGGTGCCGATTTGCGCGTATTTTTTTGTGACCGCACCGCGGTCGCGTCAGGCCTCACACGACTTCCTGAGTCGCGCCCTTGGCCGTGCCGCCACCTGGCGCGATACCTTCGCGCATTTATTCGTATTCTCAACCACGCTGCTCGATCGCGTCTACCTGCTACATGGCCGCCAGCGCGAACTCGACATCGCTGTTACCAACGAAGCGGTATTCTGGGATGCGCTCGCTGCCGGACGCGGTTGCCTGCTGTTAGGTTCGCACCTGGGCAGTTTTGAGATGCTGGGTATCGTCGGCAGTGTGGAGAAAAAATTAGCGATCAACATGGTGATGAACGTGAACGACTCGGCACGCTTAGGTGCACTAATCACGGGCGGGTCGGCGTCGCTCCCTTATAAGATCATTCCACTTGGAGAACCGGGCTCAATGTTGCGCGTCAAGGAATGTCTGGAACGCGGCGAAGTGGTTGGCATCCTCGCTGATCGCATTTACGCAAACGAAACGACCCAAAACCTGCCGTTTCTGGGCAGCCCGGCGCGCTTTTCAATGAGTCCGATACGCTTGGCTCGACTCACCGGCGCGCCGGTGGTCACGGTGTTCGGGCTGTTCAGAAGTGGCCGCCGTTACGAGATCGTGTTCGAATCGGTAGCCAACCGCGTTAAAGATGTGCGTGCCACTGATTTCGATGCTGCGGACGGTGCGATCTCTTCTCAACGCTGCCATGCTGAGTATGTGAGCATTCTCGAACGTCATGCCCGCACCCATCCATACAACTGGTTCAATTTTTACGATTACTGGAACGCCTAGATGAACCAACCCGGTGTCGCACGCAGCTTCTGGCGATTGCTCCTAACGTTGCTGCTGACAGCGGCGGGGATCACCCACGCCCAAAGTCTCGACTTGCCCCGGCTGATGCAATTACTCGCTGCAGTACCGGCTGCGGAGGTCGCGTTTACCGAAAAGAAGTTTTCCAGCCTCCTGTCGACACCGGTCGTGAGTTCGGGAAAGCTGGTCTATCGCCGACCGGACATTGTCGAGAAAAATATCGAGTCGCCACGCAAGGAAAGCTATCGCTTCGCCGGAGAGGAGCTGGTGATGGTGCGGGAGGGCAAGGAAAGGCGCATTCCGCTGTCCAGCCAGCCGCTGCTCGCTGCGTTCGCGGCCAGCCTGCGTGGTGTGCTGGGCGGCGATATCGTTTTGCTGCACAAGCACTATGAATTGTCACTGCAGGGGGACGAATCATCTTGGCGTCTCGACATGACACCCATCGACGAGCAAACGCGCCGCTACGTGCAGCGGGTGACGGTATCCGGTCGCGCCGGTCGCGTTGGACAGATCGAGGTGCGCGAAGCCAGCGGCGATCATTCAGTACTACAGGTTCGCTAGCTGATGGGCGAAGCGCAGTCATGTTGAAGCAGGGATCGCGCGCGGTGTGGCGTTACGCCGTGGCGTTGATTACCTTTGCGGCGCTCGCGCTGTTTGCCAGCAAGAGCGTGCGTATCGAGAGTGACTTCACCGCTTTCCTGCCGCCTTCAACGACACCTGAGGAGCGATTACTGATTGCGCAACTGCGCGATGGCCTGGTATCGCGCCTGATGCTGGTAGTACTGCAGGGAGCTGACGAGAAAACACTTGCGCAATCCAGCCGCAAGCTTGCCGAGCGGCTGGGCCGCGCGCCAGAGTTCGAATACGCCGCCAACGGCAGTCTCGACCAATTTGTCGCGCAGGGCGAAGTGCTGATGCGCCATCGCTACGCGCTTAGCCCCGCGATCAATGCTGACAAATTCTCTGTGTCCGGTTTGCGCCTGGCGCTTG
>JANYFH010000061.1 GCA_025362705.1 Betaproteobacteria bacterium | reverse complement strand
ATGCTGACGGTGCCGCTTTCCATGACCGGCGCGCTGCTCGCGTTATGGCTCACCGGCGGCTCACTCAATGTTTACAGCCAGATCGGGCTCATCACCCTGGTTGGGTTGATCACCAAGCATGGCATTTTGATTGTCGAATTCGCCAATCAATTGCAGGAACGCGGCATGGCGCTTCGCGAGGCCGTGATCGAATCAGCCACGCTGCGATTGCGGCCAATCCTGATGACTACCGGTGCCATGGTGCTCGGGGCAATTCCACTGGCGCTGGCGCGCGGCGCTGGAGCCGAATCACGCCAGGTGATCGGCTGGGTGATTGTTGGCGGCATGTCGTTAGGCACGGTGCTCACTCTGTTCGTAGTGCCGACTTTCTACACAATTTTTGCCCGCAACCACCAGCACGCCCGCGATGCGACCGACGAAAAAAGTGACCGTGTTGCCGACGAATCGAATCATCTGGCCGCGCCTGCTGTCGGGGACTGATTTTTTTCAAACTCTAGCGCTGGTGCGGCTAAGGGGCATAAAATGCCCGGGAAACCGCACCAGTACTAGAGATTATTGATTTAATGGAGGATCTGCGTGTTCAAGAAGCTCATTAACACTTTTGGTGGTTTTGCTGCCAAACCCGATGTGGTACAGGCAAGGAATGACGAAGAAATCACCCTCGGCGCATCGTGCGATGTTTCGTTTCCGTCAAGCCGGGAACCTAACAAAGTGCCGGTCGAACGCCGGACCCGCCCTCGTGTCATTCAGCATACGGAGAGCCTTAGCAAAGGCCCGAAGATTTATCGCGATAACGGCTCTGGCTATGTGAATGAAAAGGACGCAAACGATAAGCTCACGTACGAGCAGGCGACGGAAATGCAAGCCATGCCCAAACCCGAGCTTGAAGCAAAGTTTGGTACAGAACTCTTTATCTTCAAGCAAGCGCGCACTATGGGAGTTCCTGCGCGGACGGAAAAATAAAACTGGCGCGAACGCGAAAAAGCCACCGGACTCAGAAACGGCTGAGATCGGGGCTGTGATAGAAATTCAGCACTTTCGGCACGTATGCCATCGTTTCGGGATATGGCGGTACGCGATTGCCCGCACGAATAACAGCGTTCTCACCGGCGTTATAGCCTGCAATCGCCAGTTCCAGATTGCCGTTGAACATCTTCAACAGGTCGCGAAGATAGCGGGTACCGCCCGAAATATTTTCGGTCGCATCATAGCTGTTAACGACACCGTAGCGCTGAGCCGTTGCCGGGATCAATTGCATCAACCCTACTGCGCCTTTCGATGAAATGGCATTTTCGTTATAGCCGGATTCAGCGCGAATCACCGCGTGTACAAGCTTGGCATCGAGCCCGTTCAGGCGCGCGGCGTTGGCAATGATTGGCACCAATTTTTCAATATCGACCATCTTCGGTCCGTTTGCTGACCACGCGTTTGGTCGCATCTGCAGCGAGGTCGGAATCCGGTAAACGAGCCGGTAACGTTTGTCCAGATGCGGCAGGTTGGAAAAATGCGTCACGCCTTTTTCATCCTTGAACGCATAAATATTGGCGGCAGCATCCTTCGGCAAGAACAATGCAGCGGCCACCAGCCCCAAAAGGCTGAAAACAAGACCGCGCGAAGCCGCCATCATTCGAATCATTGAACAATTCATCTTTTTAGTTAAGAAACAATTTAACGCCCTTGAATTCTATAATCTTTTTCTGTTATCTGCCGACAAATCGTCCACCAGCTACTCTACATAAGGCAGCAGTGTTCGGGTAACCTATCTAATTATGACCTCACCGGTAACACAAGATTCACTGGGCCGCATCTCGTCGCGCTTACGCAAAATCGAGCTCCCGTGGCTGATTCTTGGGGCACTGCTGCTCTCAACGTTGTTTGCCGCGTTCCAGAGTTCACGCCAACTACGCGCCGATGCCGATACACGTTTCGCGGAAATTGCACAGAGCGAAAAACGTGCTTTGATCCGTCAGCTAAATGACGTCGAAACTCTCCTCCGCAGCGCAAACGCTTTTGTGGCAGTGCTGCCGGCGACAGCATCGTCAGCGGCGAGTCAGGGGGCATGGGATACGTTCGTTACCATCAGTATCCGCGACGGGCATACGTATCCTGGCCTGGTCGCCTTGCAGCTCATTCGCGGTGTCGACGCGCCTGCCGGTACGGCCACGATGACGAGTCTCTTGGCGCCACCAACTCCCGGCAACAAGGTGTCTGCGTGGAGCGCGTCGCCTGCATTGGCGGATGCAATCAGTCGCGCTACATCGACGGCGGCGATTGTAATGTCCGAACCCTTGGGCGCAACAACAGGGGCGCCTCCCCCGGCAAATTTCGTCGCGCTGGCATTGCCATTCGACACCGCCGTCAGCAAGAATCGCGCACCCGCAATCAGCCCAACCAAAGGATCGGCAATTGCCATCGTTGACTTGGGTGCGATGATGGCATCGATCATGACGCGTAACGCCGCCTATCCGGTGGTACATGAGCTTTACGATGGCGAGAGGCGCCTCTTCCCGTCCCCGGGTACCGCGTCTGCAGTACGTTCCGACGCGGAAATGAATGTGGAAATCCCAGCCGAATTTGGCCAGCGGATCCTGCGCCTGAAGATTTCATCGACGCCGCTACTTGAGAAATCGCTTAAGAGCGACTTGCCACGAGCCATTCTTGTCATCGGCATTTTCGGCACGATGCTACTTGGCGCGCTGGTGTTGTTACTGACCCGATTGCGCCAACAAGCCGAAGCACTTGCGGCGAGCATGACGCGGAAATTGCAGGACCAAACCCGGTTCACGGAAGACTTGATCGAGTTCAATCCGAATCCTATTTTCAGGAAAGATACTGCGGGCAGATTCGTCGCCGTCAATCAGGCTTGGGAGCAATTGGGAGGTCGGAAGCGGGAAGACATTCTTGGCAAAACTGACCAGGACTTGCAACCGCACGATACTGCCGTTCAGAACGACACGCATGACATGCAGTTCTTGGCATCCCAATCTGATTACGAAGCGAGCGAAGCATTCATTACAAATACCGATGGCAGGCAGTTCGAAACCATCGTCGCAAAGAAAATATTAAAGCGGGCAGACGGCGCGATAGACGGCATGATTGGCACCATCACGGATGTCACATTAATCAAAAAACTGGAGCGTGAGCTTGCGCGCCAGCGTGAACAACTTGATCTCGTGATTCGATCCTCCCAACAGGGAATTTGGGATATCGAGCTTGTCGATGGCGGCACCGTTTACTTTTCGGATCGCTTCCGCGAAATACTCGGTTACGTAGAGGGCAACTTTCCGGCAAAGTTCGCTTGGATGGATCATGTCCACCCTGAAGACACGGCTGAAGTACGGCGATGCGTCATCGCCCATTTCAAGGGCTTGACCCCCTTGTTTGATATCGAGTCCCGTATCAAGCGTAACGATGGACGCTACATGTGGATACGCGTGCGTGCAATTGCGCAGCGCAATGCCGAAAGCCGGGCGATCCGGTTTGTCGGATCCATCTCCGACGTTACTGATCGCAAATTGGCAGAAGTCGAATTGATGGAAGCAAACGTGCGCGTTACGGAAGCCGCGCGCGCCAAAGAAGCGTTCCTCGCAACCATGAGCCACGAGATACGTACTCCGCTCAACGGTGTGCTCGGCATGACCAGCCTCTTGAGTGAGACCAGTTTGAATGACGAGCAGCAAGACTATATTCACCTGATCCGATCCTCCGGCGATACGCTGCTGCGTCTCATCGACGATGTGCTGGATTTCTCCAAGATCGAGTCCGGTCAGATGACGCTGGAATCGGTCGTTGTCGAGATTGTCACCGTCGTCGAAGAGGCGTTTGAATTGGTCGCCGAGAAAGCGCGAGAAAAAGGTCTCGCACTGCTCTTCGACATGCATGATGACGTACCCTTTTATATTTTGGGCGATCCCACGCGCTTGCGGCAGATCTTGTTGAACCTGCTTTCAAATGCAATCAAATTTACTGCGGCAGGCGAAATCACACTGACACTTCGCGCCCGTCAATTAACCAGTGGGCAACTCGAACTGGAAGGTCGTGTGTTGGACACCGGCATCGGCATCCCCGCCGACCGTGCCAGCAAGCTGTTTCAGCCGTTCACACAGGTGGATGCATCGACCACCAGGAAGTATGGCGGTACCGGCCTGGGGCTCGCGATTGTGAGGCGCCTTTCACAATTGATGGGTGGTAACGTAACTGTTGAAAGCACCGAGGGCGTAGGTTCAACCTTCATTTTTACTGTGTTGACCAGCGCTGCAAGCGGGCCGACAAAACCCTATATGCAGCGTGATGTCGCCATCTTTGTCGCAAAGCGCCTGCTGGTGGTTGACCGCAACGCGAACCGGCGGAAAATTCAGCAGCACCGCTACGCGCGCTGGGGATTTGACACTGTTACCTCATCGCCGGAAGAAGCAGTGCAAATATTCACATCAGAGCGACCGTTCGATATCTTGCTCACTGAAATGGTTGCGCCATCGCCCCAAACGGCAGCGATGCGAGACGCACTGGAAAAAGACGACCGCGAGCGGCAGGGTCGTGGCGAAGCGCCGATGCCGGTCATTTTGCAATCAGCCATTTCCCGTGCTGAACTATCCAAACAGCAAATGACACCCACGCTTAGGCATGACGCCTTCATCATGCGGCCTGCAGGCAGAGCAAAAATTTTCGATGTTTTTACGCGTGCGGTCGCGCATGAGCAGAACCTCGACTTCGCGACACGCCCCTATTCCCTTGCGCCGGGTTATGACGCGGAATATCTTGCCACGAGTTCAAACAAAACCGCGGCCTCCCGGGCAACGAGACGTCCAGTGTCGACCAACAAGAACGTTCGCGGCAATTTATTTTCCGCGAAGATCGCTGATCGACCCGTCCACATACTCGTTGCCGAGGACAATGAAATTAACCAGCAGGTCATCCTCGGCATGCTCAAAAATATTGGATGCGAGACTGAACTGGCCCGCGACGGCAGCGACGCCGTCGAAAAAGCAATTGCGGGCAGTTACGATCTCATTCTCATGGACATCCATATGCCAGTGCTCGACGGCGTGACCGCGATGAATAATATCCGCAGGACTCTCGCCAGCAGAACCTGCCCGCCGATCGTCGCGATGACCGCGCACGCATTGCCGGGCGACCGCGAACGCTATCTTGCGATGGGAATGGATGACTATGTTTCCAAACCCATACGCACCGGCGACCTGAAAAGCCTTTTTGAAAGAGTATTGCCGGCGGATACCGTTGATCAACCAACGTACGCCGAACCACCAGTGCCACCACCTGTTTCGCCGGGACGCATCGGCGCAATGCCACCTGTGGAGGAGATGCCAATACTCGATACGGAACAACTCGAAGACCTGCGTTACCTGCCGGCTGCGTCAGGTAGTGGCAACGATACGCAGGATGCGGTTGGCGGGCTCATTCGGCTTTTCCAAACGCAGGCGATTGAACGCATGAATGCGATGGATCAATTGTTGGCGAGTGGACATTGGAAGCAGCTTGCCGATATCGCGCATAGCTTGCGCGGTTCCTCTGCGAGCATGGGATTTCCGCGTGTGGCAGCGCGATGCAAGGATTTGGAATTGGCTGCCCGGCGCAAACAACCAGAAGCGGATATTCTCCCGAACACAGAGGAAAATCTGGCGGAGTTACTTGCGCGCATCAAATTCCAATATCAGGAAGCTGATGCGGCGTTGGGCAAATGGCTGGCAGTCAAGACTGCACCGCACAAATCCTCGTAAACACTAGCGCTGGCGCGGCTTCCACCATCAGGCATACACACCGGCATGCCGCTCCGGGTAGCTCTCATAAACATGCTCGAACACCGCCGAGCACTTCTGTTGATATAGCTCCGGTGTATAGGCACGCGGCAGTCCGAAGTCGAGTGTGTCTTCGATAGCAAGTTTGAGCTGCGAACGAGCCGTCGATTTCTGTCGCCAGTTCAATACCAGCAATGCCTTTAGCCTGACAAGCAATTCACGCGCGACCTTCTTCACTTCGGCGCGCTCCTCGGTTGAGAGTTCCGGTGCAGGGCGCGTCAGTATGTCGAGGATGACTAGCTCTTCCTCGCTCATGTTCTCCCGTACATGGCGCTGCTGCTCTTCGTTCAGTGAATTGGAAAGGGCCAACAGTTCGTTGTAGAGCGCATCAATGCTGGCGCTGCCAGCGTTGTAGCTCTCGATAAGTGCCTCGAATTTTTCCGCGAAATCGGCGCGGGTACGATTCAACTGGATCATCCTTTCCAGTTGGGCGCGGATCGCAGCCTTGAGCACTTCGAGGTCAGTGTTCTTGTGTTTAGATTCTTTGAACCGCTGCGCCAGCGCCTCGAAGTTGATCTTCGATAAGTCAAGCGCGGGTGGTAATTCCGCCCTGATCGCGTGGCCAGTAATGGATTCGTCGAGCAAGCTGTTGATCTGCCCCATCACCTTGGAGATATCGGGCGGGTTCGGGTTCAGCTTGGCGCGAATGGCGTCGGCCAGCGTACTCAGGCAGGCGACACGGGCGGCAAACTCCAGCGCGACCGGATCGGGTTTCACGGCGCGGTAAAGCGTACTCACAAAGCGTTCATGGGCGAAGAAATCGCGGCGCAGCGTGTCGGGAGAAATCAGCGCGTTCATGCCGTCCTCTATGCGCGACAAACGCTCCAGGCTGCCGGCAGCGGTAGCCTCGATCTCGCCCAGCTTCACACCATGTGCGGCGCAGAAGACCGTGGCCTCCTCCACCGCATTGCGCAGCTCCGTGACCAGTTGCTGCTTGTCCTTGACCGGGCTTTTGCCGTCCTTACCGGCTCCATAGATCGCCAGCGCCTTTTCTAGCGAGGCGAACACGTTGGCGTAGTCCACGATCGCGCCGCTGTGCTTGCCCGGAAACACACGGTTGGCGCGAGCGATGGTTTGCATCAGCGTGTGATTGCGCATTGGTTTGTCGAGATAGACGGTTGAGCAACTCGGCGCGTCGAAACCCGTCAGCCACATGGCGCAAACGAATACCAGCCGAAGCGGGTCGTCGGTGTCCTTGAACTTCTCATCGAGCCCCGGCTGCGATTCATTCATGCGCCTGCGATGCGGCGCGATATCCAGTCCCAGCGCCTGCATCTGCGGAATCTCGTTCTGGCCGGGCGAGACGATCACCGCCATGTCGGTGCTGTTTAGCACCCCTAGCCGCTGCTTCAGTTCAGCGATGCGCAGGTCGCGACGCGCCTGTTCGGGAGTCATGCCTCCGCCGGATTGGTAGTGCAATTCGCCCAGCTCTTTGTTTACGCGTGCGGTCTCCTCCGCCCAATACACCTTTACTTTGCCGTGCATGCGCAACGCTGTGGCCTTATCGATCGACACCACCATCGCCTTACCCACGGTGCTGCCCAATGCGCCGCGACCGAGAAAGTGCCGCACGATGTCTCGCGCCACCGTATCCAGCCGATCATCGCGGGTGATGAGATGGTATTGCCGCCCCAACACCCTCTCCAGCTTCGCCTCCTGGTCGATGTCGAGGTCGGCGTCCTCGATCACGCGGTAGATGTCGTCATTGAGATCGGGATTAATCAGTTGCAGCTCTGGCGTACGATTTTCGTAGAACAACGGGACGGTGGCACCGTCCTCAATGGACTGCTGAAAGTCGTAGATTGAGACGTAGTCACCGAACACCTCCTTGGTGCGCTCCTCGCCAGCAATCAGCGGTGTGCCGGTAAAGGCCAGGAACATCGCCTTGGGCAACGCGGCACGCATGTTGAGCGCCAGCGTGTCGTATTGGCTGCGGTGCGCCTCGTCGGTCAGCACGATCACGTCCGAACGGTCACAAAGCAACTCCGGTGTCTGAAACTTGTGCACCAGCGTGAACACATAGCGGTGGTTGCCACGCAACAGCTCTCGCAGGCGCGCACCGCTGGCGGCATGGCATTGGTCGCCTTCGGCTTCACTCACTGCACCTACGGTTTTGAAGGTCTTGGCGATCTGCTCATCCAGCTCCACGCGGTCGGTAACGATCACGAAAGTCCAGTTGCCGGTGAGGCAGCGCAACACCTTCTGTGCAAAGAACACCATCGAAAAACTCTTGCCACTCCCCTGCGTTTGCCAAAAGACACCGCCGCGCCCGTGACCCAGCTTGCGCGATTCCAGCATCGAGGCAATGGCGTTGTTAACCCCGAGGAACTGGTGATTCTGGCCAAGGATCTTCACCAGTCCGGCTTTGTGCTCCGAAAACAGCGTGAAGTTCTCAGCAAGATCGAGCAGACGAACGCGGTCGCAGGTGCCCCGCAACATCACTTCCAGCGATACACGACGCGGCTCATCTTCGCGCTCGATGCGCTTCCACTCGAAAAACCGTTCCCAGTCTGCCGTGAGCGAACCCACGCGACTGTCGGTGCCATTGGACGCAATCAGCAATGCGTTGAACCAGAACAGCGCCGGAATCTCGCGCTTATAGTGTGTAAGGTTCTCGTCGAATGCCGCACGTGCCGGCACGCCGGGTTTCTTCAGTTCGATGACTACCCAAGGCAGACCATTCACGAAGCCGATCAGATCGGGCCGGCAGGTGTAGAGACTGCCGATGACGCTGAACTGGCTGACCAGCAGGAAATCGTTGCTCTCCGGATGCTCCCAATCCACCACACGCAGGCGCTCGATCTTTTGGCCACCATGCTCGGTATCGGGTACGGATACGGCAATCCCTTCCTTGAGCAGCGCATGGACCTCGCGGTTGGCCGCTTCGAGACTCATCGCAGAGCGGTCGCGTGTCAGTTCATCAATGGCATTGCTGATCGCTTCGGGCGGCAATGCCGGGTTGAATTTGCACAGCGCCGCGCGCAGGCGCTCGACCAAAACCACCTCGCCCTTGGTCTCACGCCCCAGCGTGCCGTCCGCGCCAAACGTTTCCTCCATGGCCGACACCGTCTGCCAGCCAAGCGCCGCAAACAACCCGATGGCGGGTTGTTCGACGAGGCTGTCTTCGGTGTATTGGCTCGATACCATCGCGATCAAATATTTCCCGATGCTGTCAATCGATAGCTGCCCGTCTTTGCAGAACCGACGA